>DMZB01000192.1 GCA_003482405.1 Lactobacillus sp.
TGCCGACTAGAGGATTCGAACCTCCGACCCCCGCTTTACTAGAGCGGTGCTCTGACCAACTGAGCTAAGTCGGCAACATGATGCGGATGAGAGGACTCGAACCTCCATGTCAAAAGACACTAGAACCTAAATCTAGCGCGTCTGCCAGTTCCGCCACATCCGCAGCATCTGATCCGTTCCCTCATCAGACAACTATTAGATAATATCATTTACGCTTAAAAACTGTCAACAGTGTTCCGCGCTTTTCTTCAATTTTCATCGAATTCTTTTTCAGAATGCGTGTTTTCACACGCCACTAATGTGAAGTGGCACGATTTTTCCTACAAAAAAATCGCACTAGCGTTTAAGCCGGTACGATATTTATGACACTAAATTAGCTTTTAGTTCAAATCGGCCTTTTTAGCGTGCGCGTTTTCCTTAGTGATTTTCTTTACACCACGCATGTAAGGAACCAACACATCGGGAATCGTTACAGAACCATCTTCGTTTTGGTAGTTTTCAAGAATGGCAGCAACCGTTCGGCCCACAGCCAATCCGGAACCATTCAACGTGTGAACCAAATGTACCTTACCATCGGCGTCACGGTAACGAATTTGTGCACGACGGGCTTGGAAGTCCTCACAGTTAGAACAACTCGAAATTTCACGGTAGGTCTCTTGATGTGGGATCCACACTTCAAGGTCGTGCGTTTCAGCGGCAGTGAAACTCATGTCCCCCGTTGCCAAAGTAATTACGTGATATGGCAAACCAAGTTTTTGTAAAATATTCTCAGCGTTGTGCGTCATTTTTTCCAGTTCATCATATGACGTTTCTGGTTTGACATACTTCACCATTTCAACCTTGTTAAATTGATGCATCCGAATCAAGCCACGGGTATCACGGCCAGCTGAACCAGCCTCTGAACGGAAACTTGGACTCAAAGCTGTCACATAGACAGGCAGTTGTGACTCATTTAAAACTTCGTCACGGTAATAGTTAGTCAATGGCACTTCAGCAGTTGGAATTAACGTCAGGTCCTGACCCTGAATCTGGAAAACGTCTTCCTTAAACTTAGGAAATTGACCGGTACCGTACATCGAAGCACCATTCACCATGTATGGTGGAATAACTTCTTCGTAGCCTTCAGCTTCGTGCTCATCCAACATAAAGTTATAAACGGCCCGTTCCAGTTTTGCGCCCATCCCCATATAGTAGACGAACCGCGCACCTGAAACCTTAGCAGCACGTTTGAAATCCAGAATGCCTAAATCTTCACCAATATCCCAGTGTGCTTTAGGCTCGAAATCAAAGTGCGGAATTTCGCCGACTTTACGGTCTTCGCGTGAGTAGTTTTCGTCTGGGCCAATCGGGTCTGTATCGTGTGGAAAGTTAGGTAACCGGGCCATTTTGTCGTTGAACTCATCTAAAACATCGGCCAATTTTGTATCCAAGGCTTTGATGTCAGCGCCCACTTCACGCATTTCGGCAATCTGCTGATCTGCATTCTCGTGATTGCGTTTGGCCGTACTGATCGCGTCAGATACGGTATTACGTTTCGCCTTTAACTGTTCAGTTTGTTGCAGTAAGTCACGACGTTGTTCATCCAAACGCAAAACATCGTCGATCTGTTCTGGTTTAACAGCCCGCGTGGCCAACTTTTCCTTTGCCTCGTCGGGATTATTACGAATCCGTTTAATATCTAGCATTGTGCTACCTCCAAATTTTCAGTCCATCTGCCAATTGAGCCAGCTTCAGGTTCGAACCATAAAAAAACGCCACTCATCCCATATCAATTGGGACGAATGACGTTAATTCGCGGTACCACCCAAGTTCACCATCGCTGGTGCGCTCAAACATTGTAACGATTTTCACCGTGCGGTGTTGACCGCCCACTTTTAGCGTTGCTGGAATGACTGCGTTCCGGTTTTCACCAAGCACCGGTTCTCTAATCCGCAATACGAAATGCAACTGTGTTTAATATCTGTTTTTGTCTACTGACAGCTTATAGCAACTGTCACGTTGGTGCAAGTCGCAACACAAAAAATTAAGCTGTTGCTAACTGTAAAGTGCTTAACTTGGCATCGATTTGTGCCAGAACCGCATTAGCAGCGTCAGGATTTTCAACGAAGTCATACTTGTCCCCATCAATGCGCATCTTGGGACCATGATTGTAGTTGTTGTACCAAGCGGTGTAGCGTTCATTCAACTTTTTGTAGTATTCATACAAAGCTGGGTCAGTATCAATTTGTTCGTATTCACGACCACGTTTTTTAATCCGTTGTAGCATGGTGTCAAATGAAATGTCGATGTGGATCAAAAGATCAGGGTTCTTTTCATGTGGTGCATCTGGCAATTCTTGCATCATGTTTTCGAGTAACGAATCGTAAATGTCAACTTCTGTGTCCGTTGAACGACCGAGGTCAGCATTCAGATGAAAGAGTAAGGAGTCTTCATAAATTGACCGATCCATAACGCTTTCGTCGTCAGCAAACGAAGCTTTGATCGCATCCATGCGCTTGTTTAAGAAATAGATTTGCAGTAAGAAGGCGTACTTCTTAGGGTCTTTATAGAATAAAGGTAAAATCGGGTTGTCCTCTACAGATTCGTAAAAGGCTTGAGTATGTAAATGTGTTGCCAATAGGTCAGTCAAACTTGTCTTTCCTGCACCAATCGTGCCTGCTAAAACAATCATGTTTTTATCTCCCCTGATCTTCGCTGGTATCGCACCACGCAGCGTGGTGAAAGCCAACGAAACGTGTTCATCAATTTATCACCTACATATTGTATCACGCTCGTAGAATCTCGCCATATATTGTAGCTTACAAATTAAAACGTAATCTTCCTGTTACAACCAAAACTAGGTGGTTGGCTTGGACGAATCAAGATGTACCAACGACGGTAACCTTTTCAATCAAAATTTGGTCTAAAGTAAATATATTTGTTTCATGACATTTATACCGCTAAACTAAAAAATCGCTAGTCGTGAAAATTAAATTCACGACTAGCGATTCCTCTTTAAGCGATCCTTGTTTGATTAATTAATTCTGGATTAATCGTCCTTATTATCCGACGATGCTTCAACCTTGCCATGATCTGCTAATGACGCACTCGATGATGGCTTTGTCATATGTGCACTTGTCTGCGCAACTGTTTCAACACTGGCACTCGTTTCACCGTCCATACTGTCAGTTTCATCGTTTTCAGGTGCGGTGTAACTTTCACCGGCTGTCCGTGGTGACAGATCCACTTTGTCCAGTGGAATGATGTGCGTATGGTGACGAATCTTGTAGTAACCCCACAAAATCAGGAATAACGGGACACTCATGTAGGTAACCAAGATCGCCTGTAAGTCAAGTTGTGCAAATGACTTCAAGTTCTGCCCCACAATGACGACGATACCCAATACAAAGGCCAAAATTGGACCAAATGGGAACCATTTTGCATGGTAACGGAGTTCAGTCAACTTGTGACCCTGCTTGATAAAGGCACGGCGGAAGCGGTAATGGCTAATCGCAATCCCTAACCAAGCGATGAATCCTGTCAGACCTGAAGCAGCCACCAAGTACATGTATAGCTTTGGTCCAAAGATACTGGTCAAGAAGGTCAATAGACCGACAATCGTAGTTCCGATTAATGAAGCCATCGGAATCCCGCGTTTGTTCGTCTTACCAAAGAAACTTGGTGCATAGCCCTCGTTTGCTAAGGAGTACAACATCCGAGTGGAAGCGTACATCCCTGAGTTAGCTGATGAGATAACAGACGTTAAAATAACGGCATTCATGACACTAGCCGCAGCGGCCAAACCGGCACGACGGAAGACCAACGTAAATGGACTGATAGCAATATCTGAAGCGCTTGAACCCAACAGATCCTTACTTGTATAAGGAATGATGCAGGCAATTACGAAGATCGCCAGGATGTAGAATAACAGGATCCGCCAGAACACCTGACGAATGGCCTTAGGAATACTCTTTTCCGGCGTTTCACTTTCACCAGCTTCAATCCCGATTAGTTCAGTACCTTGGAATGAAAAACCGGCAACAACGAATACAGAAAGTAATGCAGGAATCCCACCAACAAATGGTGCGTGCTTGTAGGTTAAGTTAGAAAAACCAGTGGCGTGACCACCCATGATACCAAAGATCGTCAGCGTCCCAATTACAAGGAAGACTAACACAGTGACAACTTTAATAATTGACATCCAGTATTCTGTTTCACCAAATGACCGAACCGACAAGGCGTTAATCGTAAAAATAATGGCAAGTGCGATCATACTAAAAATCCATGCCGGTACGTTTGGTAACCAGAATTGCATAACTAATGCGGCTGTTGAAACATCAACCGCGAGTGTGATGGCCCAGTTAAACCAGTAGTTCCACCCCATTGCAAACCCTAATGCTGGATCCACAAATTTAGTGGAGTACGCAGCAAATGATCCAGTTAGTGGCATGTACGTTGCCATTTCACCAAGACTGGTCATCAGGAAAAATACCATGATCCCAATGGCAACATAGGCGACCAACGCTCCACCAGGCCCTGCTGACGAAATTGCTGATCCTGAGGCCACAAACAACCCTGTACCAATACTGCCACCTAACGCAATCATTGATAAATGACGCGTCTTCAATTCGCGGCGAACCGCGCGATTCTCGTTTTCTGCCATATCGAGTTCCTCCCAATTTTTAAAGAGAAGCACTTGATGTAATCTGAATAAACAAAAAGGTCGGTTTGTTTTGTCATGTCTAAACACAGAGACACGCTAAACAAACCGACCGTCAAATTCATCCTGGTCAATCGTTGATAGCGCTCCGCGGCGTTTTTATTTGCCGCGACAGTTCGTTAGCTGTTAACCAACGTCCCAACAAGTTATAGATGACAGCTACAACTCATTTCGGCGACGCACCCTTTTACCAAGTCTCACAGAACCTGTCAGTTCTCAACTCGGTGACTAATGATTGTCGCAACCTCTTCATTCGATATAAACAGAGTATAAAAATAAGACCCACAAATTGCAAGCCTCTTTTTGATGTAAACGTATTCAATTCCAAAATTTGATCTTTACCCGAGAAAACTCGCATTATCACCATGCAATAATGCCTTTAACTTAGCCGTAAAGTTTGGATAATTGACCGTACTTTCGTTCCAATCAACCGTGGGGATAATTTGTGATTGAAAAATGTGCACCAATATCTGATGGACGGAAATGCCTTGCAGCGCCTTTTTGTACTGGCGGTCAGCTTCCGCAAAAATATCCGTCAAAACTTGTGAGCCACGATTGGCCAGAGGTTCAACGTCATCAAACACACGGTCAATGAGTCCGTTATTGGGGTACGTCAGGATTTCCCCCTCACTAGCCACTACGGCATCCCAAACCGAAATTTGGCGTGAGTTTCGTCCCAAACTGAAACCGCCCTGATTACCTGACACGGAGCGGACCAAACCAGCCACGACCAATTTACGAATGATTTTCCGCAAATATGTCTGTGATCCGCCTAAACGAGTGTGGATCACTTCAGACGTAATTGGTACGTTCGTATCTTGTGTTGCGAGCAATGCCAAAATGCAGGCGGCCTGCTCAAAGCCCCTTGTTAATTGCATAACGTCTTCCTAACCTAGTTCTTCTGTTCCCTAATGATTGCACTAATTAACTTACTTCCCACTGTTATCATAGCATAACCACCAATAATGATAAACGTCGCTCAACCATTAACTTGTGTGATTCATTACTGATGAACAGCAAAGTCATTCGGTGTCAGAACATAAAATCGCTCTGTTTTGCCAGGTGCAAAGAAATCTGTGGCCGAATGGTCAATCTCATGATCATACTGAAATCCAGCGCGTTTAAAAATGTGCGCCGACCGCTCGTTATCGGAGAAATACGACCCCCACACAGCACGCTCGCCTTGTTCAAAACAATACGCTAGAATTGCCATCACCGCCTCAGTCATGTACCCGTTGCCCCAAAAACTCTCATTTAGCATGTAACCCAGATCACGTTCTCCATGAATCAGTGCGCCGTCCTGACCCGTTCGACCATATAAGCCAACTGTGCCAATGATCTGGTCGTCGTCTGGCAATGTAACACCCCAAATCCAGTGTTGGTCGATTGTTTGACGCATCAAAAAGCGTGCTTCAAATTCATTATGAACCGGATGAAAGCCCGCCGGTATTGCCACACGAGGATTCGCCACAATTTGCGTAAAGGCAACTAAATCAGCTTCTTGAATGCTGCGTAAAATCAATCTTGTTGTATTAAGTGTCGTTGCCATCAGTCATCGCCATCCAATTTCTTTTTACCCGCTCATGTGATGAATTAGTTGCACCTTATCGCGGTTGAGCTATCATAAACATGAGGTGAAAGTCATGCAAATCATCAAACAAATGTTAAATCAGCATAGTTATTTTAAAGGTTATATGCAAGATACACCCGGTCAACAAGGCCAAACGACCTTTCCGACCATTGTTATCGTTCCCGGTGGTTCCTACACTCACATTCCTGAAGCGCAGGCCGACAGTGTCGCACTCGCCTTCTTTGCAAAGGGCTACAACGCTGTGTACTTGCGTTATTCTTTCGTTAATGAAGTCAGCCCGCTTATGCCGGCACCCATTGTAGAACTAGGCCAAACCATCGCTCAGTTGAAGAAAAACACAGAGTGGCCTGTCAATCCGGCTCAAATCGTCCCATTTGGCATGTCAGTTGGTGGTCACATCGTTGCACTATACAACGACTACTGGTCAGAATCATGGTTAAGTGAGGCTGCTGGTGAAGAATCCAGCGCGCTGGAACCTGCTGGAATTTTACTCGGTTACCCTGTAATCAGCCCACTTCTCGGTTTTCCTAAGGACGAGAAAACCATCGCTCAGTGGACGGACGACCCACAAAAATATGCCGCTGAACAACATGTAAACGTTAAAAACAAACCATCGTTTGTCTGGGTCACGTTCGAAGATCAAGCGGTCCCTGTTACTAACTCATTGTCCTACATTCAAGCGATTTATGATCATAATGTGCCCTTAGAAATGCACATTTTTAATCACGGACCTCACGGTTTGGCACTTGCAAATAACGTCACTGCATGGAAAGCTGGCACCAATCTGCCGCACGTCGCACATTGGTTATCGCTTGCGACTGAGTGGTTGGATGATTTACTAAAGTAAAAACATTATTAAATTAATAGAATTAATCTTTATCCTCGACACGTCACGTTTGTCGGGGATTTTTTAACTTCTACAACTATTATTTACCTATTCACCCCAAATGCGCCACTAATGTAATTTAAATGTAATGGCATTTGACATCGTTTGATGGTTAGATATATTTATAACATTTTAAATTTTTATATATTAAAATCATTAATTACATTTCATTAGAAGGGGTACGCAACATGAATAAACCGTTGAAGGCAACAGTATTGGCATCATCATTAATTATTAGTTTAATCACAACATCAAGCACAGTTTCTGCATCAACAATCACTTTGGTCAAAGGTGACACAGTCTGGGGGTTAGCACAGAAGCATAACACGACCGTTGCGACAATCGCGCGAGAAAATCATCTATCTAACCCAAATAAAGTCTACGCTGGTCACAAATTGGTTGTTCCGGACAATAAGGCCAAACCTAAAGACAAAGCTGTTTTGACTTCTAACAGGCAACCGACAACACTTAACCAAAACTATGATTATATCGTTCAAAATGGTGACACTTTGTCTAGTCTCAGCGAACAACTCGGTATTTCCGTTCAGAATCTTCGCAACTATAACGGACTTACCGATGTCAATGACTTAAGCATTGGTCAAACGATCCATACTCGACCTCAATCTATGCATGACACCACAGTTGCCCCTCAATCAGCTGTATCATCAACGGTCACTGCTTCCGCAACGGCTAATCAAACATCTACTGATCAACAAAGAAGCACGTCGATGAATCCTGGCTCGACCCAGCAAAGCACTAATGCGGATGCTTCTACACAAAGTGCTTCTGCTGCTTCACAGACAGTTTCTTCCGATAGTGACAACCTAAACAATACATCTGCACAAGCGGCTCCTAGTCAGAATCAGATGGTTCAGCAACAAACACCGACCACGACAAACAGCCAGGCTACTAGTCTCACCCCTAGCGCACAGACGAACAATAATGTACAGGCTTCCAATGCTGCTAGTGAGCCAGCTGCTGACAACGTTGCACCTATTCAACAATCGGTGATTGCACATCAAAGCCTTGAAGACGCTGGTATCGCCGGTTATTGGAATGGCGTAGATGGTTATCCTGCTTATCAATGTACTGGTTTTGTGGCCGGTATTCTACGTGCAAGTGGTGTACCTAGCGCTAAATATGCCTACCTAGGAAATGGAGCCGACTGGGGAGCTTCAGCGCGCCAGCGTGGCATTTTGGTTGACAATCAACCAACAGCTGGTTCAGTCGCTTACTTTGCCTATAACCATGTCGCCTACGTTACAGGTGTTAATGGTAACGGCACCGTAAATATCATCGAAGGCAATTTTAGTGGCATGTCGTTTCATGCCAGAACCATTTCAACTACCGAAGCGGCCGGCTATATTCACTTCTAAAAGGAAAAGTATCAAAGCAAAGTGAAATTGCTTTGATACTTTTTTCTTAGCTTTTTACTATTGCGAGCTCTATTAAAAACCAAAATTCGTTAATGAACGACTTGATTATGTACCCTAATCACACGCAATATCATTCTTCAAGTGAATGACTTAGTAGCTTTGCAAAACGGGCAAAATTGCTGCGCAGTTGTTCTAAGTCGTCTTGATTCATCCCCTCGACAATACGGCTAGCCGCTCTCCGGTTCGAACGTCCAACTGCTGTGTTATCTCTTCTCCTTTAGCAGTCAGATGCAAGATATGTTGTCGTCGATCCTCTGAGTTTGGCTCGATTCTAATTAAGCCAAGTCTTAAAAGATTAGTCGTTTGCGTTGAAACAGCACCTTTGGTAATTTTATTTTGTTTCGCTAACTCATCCAGTGTCAGATGATTACCCCTTGAAACCTGATCAAGTAACGATAATCCACGCCAGCTCAAGCCAACTTCTTTTGCCAGACTTTTTAATACCTGTTCCACACCACGAAAATCATGTAAATAGCTATCTACCATCATTTCTACAAGTGTGTCCTTTACTTTCTGTTGTTCGTTCATACTCTTCCACCCCATCTTTAATATTGCAAACCAAAATGAAACCATATTGCTACATCTAATGTTTTTATACAGAAAAAATTTGTACTTTAGATTGTGTAAAGTATAACACCAACTTAAATTTAAATCATTAAATTATTTAATCCGCTTCAACTTAAATAAACTAGATTTTTAAATACATGATTAGATTTGTTCATCATCCATCTATATTCTTTAACTATTAGAAATCTCTTAACTCCCGTTTTAAGCTATAACATCTATTTTGTTGCATGAATTTTCTCTCTGTCAGCTTTGTATCTCTTTAACAAGAACTCTAAAAAAAGCCCTCCAAACAGATGCCGATCGAACGACATCTGCTTTGGAGGACTGTTAAAACATGCCTGTCCATTTATTTAATACGGAAAAGATGGGATTCGAACCCATGCGCCGTACAGACGGCCTATACCCTTAGCAGGGGCACCTCTTCAGCCACTTGAGTACT
>DMZB01000284.1 GCA_003482405.1 Lactobacillus sp.
GTATAGTTAACAAATCCCCTGCTGTCAATTTGACACAAACGTAATCTATGTTACGGGTCAAGTACAACAGGATTAAATAAATATGCTAAGGTAAAAGTATGAAATGATTAATAAACGTTGATTTATCAACTGATAACGGTGATTCAACAAGATTAATTCAGGAGACGATTTAAATGAAAGTGCTCGGCATTTTGGGTGCCCATAAGCAGCATGGCGTGACAGCCAAGCTATTAGAAACCACATTGGCGGCTGTACCTGCTGATACGGAAACAGAAACCATTTACCTAGAAGATTATGATATTCGGCCGGACATCGCGGGGCAGCCCAATCCCGTGTTGGATGGCCTCACGGATAAGCTGTTAGCTAGCGACGTCTGGGTTTTTGCCGCACCAACCTTTTGGGGTGGACTGTCCGGTGTCACCAAGAACTTTCTGGACTGCCTGCGCTGGCGTCTGGTCCGCATTGATCGCGTTGGCGACGCCCATCCGGACCGTTTCAAGGATAAACATTACCTGTCGATCACTGATTGCTATATCAGTACAGTGAATAACTTTTTCACTGGTATCACCGACGACACTTTTAAACAAATCGATCGTGTCATGTCAGCTGCCGGTGTGATTAAAATTCACGAAATTGTCTGTCCGAATACATTTAAAAATGGCGACACTATTCCCAAAAGCAAACTCCAACTTTGCCGCAAATGGGGCGCTAAGCTCTCTCAAAAATCGAAACGAGATGATAATACAATGAAACGTTACGTAGAACTATTCTGTATGATTGCTGTCATGTCACTACTGACCATGGGCATTCAGCAAGCGCTCAGCAGTGTCCTGACGCAAACAAACTTCTGGATTAACTGGGTCACATTTGTCATTATTTTCTTTGTGCTACTCGCAGTCATTTTGCATACGGTAACTTTTTTAGTTCATCGTCGCCGCTAAAACTCACCGTCCTACTTTGTCCGTTTAATCTTCGCTTCAATTCCTGCCATAAAGATATCGAGTCCGTAATCAAACGCTTCATCCGGATTTGCCATATCGATTGGCGAGGATAGCTGTGCCGGAAAGTCAGCGGGCATTTTTTGGTCTGGCACTTTTGCAAAGTACTGTTCATCGGCAACATAGGATAACACGAAATTATTGCCCATGTTGCCGACCACGGTCAGATGACTTTCATCAATGCCCATCAGACGAAAAGTATTAACCGCAAGTTCAATTAAACGGGATCGGTAAGGTGTAAATGGAAAAGTAATTTCAAAAATCCGCGGTGAATCTTGAATTCGTTTCAACTCTTCACGCATAACGTGAGCAAGCTGATAAAAATCAGGCTTCGTCAGTTTTTGAAGGCGTGTGTAGACACGTTCAGAAATCAGTTCGGAAATAATTACCATCAATTCATTTTTATTTTTTATATGAAAATATAAGGATGCCGCTTTAACATCCAGCTTTTTAGCGAGTGTCCGCATCGATAATGCATCTAAACCATCTTCATTGAGCAGTTCAATGGTCGCTTGCTGAATGGTCGGTCGATCTAGCTTCATTTTTGTCCTCCAAACCTAACATTGTTAGTTCTTTCAATATAACATTGATAAACGGGTTAAGACAGTCACATTGATAAAATTCAGGTTAAGGGTTGACAATCAAACTAACGGTGTTAGAATTTATTTTGTTATCTAACACCGTTAGAAAATCATTTCAAACTACTCACAACCTACGGAGGTAATTCTTATGTATCTTTTATTGTCAACACTCGTGGTCACTATCGGCATCTGCTCAACCGCAATTATCCTTAAAGGTATGGAGATCGGCACTAAAACCACGCAATCAAGAAAACATACTGATAAATAATTTTTTACACAAAATCTAACACCGTTAGTTTCAGAAAGGAATTCTATATGACACTTTTATCAATCCAACACATTCAAAAGACTTACCAATTAGCAGATAAACAAACGCTACCTGTTTTAAATGACATCACTGCAACATTTGACGCAGGTGAATTTGTCTCAATCGTTGGGGAATCTGGTGGTGGAAAGTCTACGTTGATGAATATCATTGCCGGTTTAGATAGTCAGTACACCGGTGATGTGATTGTAAATGAACGGCCACTTCGAAAAATGTCTGAACGACAATTGGATCAATATCGACGTGAAAATATTGGCTTCATTTTTCAATCTTTTAACTCAATTAGCCACCTGACTGTTCTGGAAAACGTTCTTGTTAGCCTTGAAATGACCAGTTTGCCACACAAACAGCAAGTCGCCCGGGCGATGAGCCTATTGAAACAAGTCGGTCTATCATCACGATCTAAGGCCTACCCGCGGCAACTTTCTGGCGGACAAAAACAACGGGTCGCCATTGCGCGCGCCCTTGCCAGTGATCCGGAAATCATCATCGCCGATGAACCAACTGGCGCCTTAGACGAGCAAAACACGCAGGAAATTCTGCACTTGTTGGACCAAATCGCAGCCTCAGGTAAGTTAGTCATCGCAGTCACGCACTCCCAAATTGTCGCCGATCACGGTACTCGGGTTATCCATTTAAATCATGGTCAACTCGTTCATGATCAGACACTCCGCCAGGTAGCCGGTTCTAAGCGGGCCGCCAGTGCTCTTCCAACCCGAAAGTTGAGCTTTCGCGCGACCTTTCAAATGGCACTCAAACACATGCAGCGTAACTTTGGCACGAATTTATTGATCACGCTTGGTGGAGCCGTTGGCATTTTTAGTGTCGTCCTCATGCTGGCACTGGGCCGCGGGGTTGGCGGTTATATTCGTCATGAAATCAGTGGCAATCTGAATCCCACCACGGTCGAAGTCACCCATAAAGTTAAGGACGGTAACACTGCTGCTATTCAAATGTCGTCACATGATATTACCAAACTGTCAGGCATCAGCCATGTGACCCGCGTCGAAAAAGGTTACTTTATGCCCAGCGTTCAACTTCAATATCACGGACGCAATGTCACCACCTCGTACTCCCAAACGTACAATAAAACCTTTCTCAGCAAAAACCTGACCCACGGTAAAAATCCCACTGGATTAAACGAAATTATGTTGAGTCAAGATATTGCCAAAAAATACACGAAAGACGCCCAAAATTTACTCGGCAAAAACGTCACTTTGTACGTCAATGTAACCGATGCGCATCAAAAGCCAGCACTCTTGAAGCAACGCGTAAAGGTTGTCGGACTCACTAAATCAAGTAACACCGCTGTCATGAGCTGGCAGACACTTGCTCACACTGCACAGGCGCAAGGTATCAATCTCAAACCGACTTTTCTGGCCGTGACAGTTGCCAAATTAAGTCAAGTCAAAGCATTCCAGAGTCAGGTCAAGAAAGCCAATTACAACCTGACTGGTGTTGGCTCTTACATCGACACCATCAATCAGTATGTCAACTTAGCGTCCTATGTGTTAGCTGGAATCGCAGCAATTTCCTTATTGGTCTCCGCCATCATGATTATTGTGGTTTTGTACATCAGTGTTGGCACACGGACGAAAGAAATCGGGATTTTACGTGCCCTGGGCGTTCGTAAAGGTGACATTCGTTCCCTATTCGTATCCGAAGCGTTAATTTTAGGCATCTTGTACAGTGTCATCGGCCTACTACTGGCAGAAGGCCTCGCACTGATCATCAACAGTAGCGCACAGAGTTTTATTCATTTCAACATCGTCCAAGTCGCGCCTGAGTTTGTCCTGTTCGCCCTCGTCACCGGCATTATTATCAGTCTGATTGCAGCGTGGGCACCAGCACGCAAGGCAGCCAAACTTGATCCGGTCGAAGCATTATCCTACGAATAAAATATCAAGTTCCCATTAAACATCTGACTTTGCACCCACTAGAGTAACTGGCGACATAAATCGAGAATTCGTGACAATGTTGGTGACCTCATCAATTGAATCAGGTTGGTCATCCATGATCCACACACTGACGATGCCGATAACACTGTCCAACACCAACTCACGCGCATATTTTTCCGGAATTACCGGATGCAGGTACTGCGTTTTGATATGTGCCAGACTGTTATCAATGTATTTAGCAAACATGCGTTTGATTCCCGCAATAAATGTTGGATCACCCTTTTCGCCCATTAAAGCGTGAAACAGTGACCGTTCTTGATCAATATATGTCAATGCCTGAGTAATTAACTGTTTAATTTCTGAAATTGGCCTCGGCATTAACGGCGAATAAGCATCAAAAATATGCGCTAAGTGGTCAATTAGATCCGTTTCATAGTGATCAATCAAGTCATTTTTATCCACATAGTGTAGATAGAATGTTCCCCGATTGATGTGTGCCTCACGAGTGATGTCCGAAATCGATAATTTGGCCACCGTCTTCTCCTCAATAAGTTTGATCACGGTTGCTTTGATAGTCGCTTCGGTTCGGGCGATTTTTACTTTATCCTTCATGCTTAACCCC
>DMZB01000048.1 GCA_003482405.1 Lactobacillus sp.
ATTGAAGTTCTTGTCCCAAATTTCAGTAGTCCGTTGGTAATGACGACGTAATGGTTCCATGTCGTCGACTTGTAAACCAGCTTCAATCATGTGGTCGATGTTTTCCGTCAAACCAGGTACATATCCACCTGGGAAGATGTATTTGTCGAGCCAAGCGTTGGTGGCACCACCTTGCTGACGTGTGATTCCATGAATCAAGGCCACGCCATCGTCAGTTAAGTATTTAGCCACACACTTGAAGTAAGCACCGAGGTTTTCTTTGCCGACGTGTTCAAACATCCCAACTGAAGTGATGTAATCCCATGTTTCATTGCCGAGCTCACGGTAGTCTTCCAAACGGACTTCAGCGACATCTTGAAGATCGTCGTCGATGATCCGTTGTTTGACTAAGTCGTATTGTTCTTGGCTAAGCGTAACACCGGTAACCTTTAAGCCGTATTCTTTAGCCGCGGTGAGCATCAAGGTACCCCAGCCACAGCCAATGTCCAGCAGCCGTTTGCCAGGCTGAGGGTCCAGCTTACGAATAATATGATGAATCTTGTTAAGTTGCGCTTGTTCCAAAGTGTCATCATCATGCTCAAAGTAAGCACAAGAATAAGTCAACGTTGGATCAAGCCACAACTTGTAGAAGTCATTGCCGACATCATAATGCTTTTGAATGTCTTGCTTGGAGTGCGATTCACTATGCGATTGTTTTGGCATGAACCGCTTAAACTTACTATTATTGAAGAAACTATCGGCACTTTCGTAGGCGGACTCAATCAACTTTTGAATGCTCCCGTCAATTTCAATGCGACCATCCATAACCGCTTCACCTAATGCCAGCGAAGCATTGCGCGTGATTGATTTAATCGGTACGAGTTCGTGAAAAGTGACCGTAATCTGAGGTTCACCGTCGCCCCCATAAACATCACTGGTGCCGTCCCAATAATTGACACGCACGGGGATGTTGAATGAGTGGCTTAAAAATGTCTTGTAAAATGTCTTATCCAGCATGAGTCCTTCTGTTCCTTTCTCTTTAAACGCACTGACCACGCTAATTTACAGCGTTATCCAGATGCTTTTGCCTAAAAAATTTACATCTTTTAGTATAACGCTGTTTGCAAAAACACCCAATGATTTAAATATGCCTGAATATGATTGATTTGGGACGTTTTGTTCAGAATATAAACAAACCTGTTTTAGATTGTCATTTAAATTATCTAATCTTTATAGCAAAAGATTTGCAAGAATCCATATTTAAGTTTTAAAATTCAGTAGTTCATAAAAATGATTTGAACGTTTTGGTATAGATTGTTCAAATGGAACACACTGTGTTTTGAATCAATTTTTGATAAATTGGTTTTGAATTGTTAAGGTCGTTACTTAACCTAGTCTTGTCACTTAAAAAGCATCGGTTAGTTAGTTTGTAAAGGGGACACGAAAGGAATTGGTTGGAATTCTGCTCAATATGGGGCTAAAAATGCCTAATTTGTGTACATTTACGTACTAACATTTTATTATTAGTTTATAAGGATGCTTATAAGGGACGATAGGAGGGTAGAGATAACGACCTGGATCTATCACGTTCGAGTATTGATTAGTATGAACGTGAAGGTTTGAACAGTTTGTTATCGTACTAAAATGATTATAAATAAACACATTATGCGTAGTACTAATGAAAAACAAGTATTACAACAAATTATTAATGAAGGGCCGATCTCTCGTAGCCAGATTTCACGTAATCTTGACTTAAACAAAGTTACGGTGTCTGACATCTATAATCAGTTATTGAAATCGGGTGTGATTCGCGAAGTCGGCCATGGTGTTAGCACCAAAAACGGTGGCCGTCGACCAGTTATGGGTGAGCTGAATGTTAGCAAGAATTTTGTTCTGGCCATTAAACTGGATCGCAGTCAGGTACAAATTTTAATTAGTCGGTTCAATGCAGCGAAGCTTGGGTCACAGACGATCGACACAGATGGTGTCAATCTGACCACTGTCATGGATATGATTACAGATGCTACCGCTAAAATCATCGGTCAAATGAGTGACCAAAACTTGGCGGGGATTGCGTTTGTCATTGATGGGACCGTTTATAATAACCACATTCTCAGCACGGAATTGAAGGGGTTAGAGAACTTTGATCTAGCGAAGTATTTTGCCGATAAGTTCCAAGTACCAGTGCTGATTGAAAATGCGGCCAATCTGTCCGCAATTTACGAACGTGATTTCCATGACAACGAACTCTTTAAAAATTTGGTCACACTCATGATTGGCAAACATTTGCGGGCCGTCATCGTGGCCGATCAACATCTGTACACAGGGCATGAAGGACACGCCGGTGAGGTTGGTGAGGCTTACCTTGTCGACCGATATGACCACAGCAAGATGGCAGCTGCTGACGTTTATGCGTCGGAGCCAGCACTGAACAAGGCGATCCGTGATCGAATGGGTTGGCAGGAGATGGACTTCACCAAACTAAAGGATGCCTATTACCACAAGGATGATCGTGTGATGGAACCAATGGACGATTTCGCCTACTATCTGTCACGTGTATTGACCAACTTATCCACTAGTTTTGCGCCGGATGTGGTCATTTTGAATGGTGATATGTTCAAACGTTTCCCACAGATTTTACAATCTGTTCGTAACGTTTTGGTCCAAATGATGCCAGATGGCGATACACCGGTCATTTTGACCAAGGGCTACGCTGATTCGGCGCTGCTGGGGGCAACGTCTTACATCATCCACCATGCGTTAGGGTTGGATGACTTGAAGCTCGATTTCCAATTAAGATCCGAGGAAGTCGTCCAGTAGTTGAGGGGATATGATAAGGAAGATGCCAGACAGTCATGCTGTTTGACATCTTTTTTTCGTGAAAGTGAGGTTTCCTTAAACCTTCATGAGTTTCGGTGCTGTGAGTGGCTGAAACCAAGGCTGTGCGGTACAGTAAAAGCAGAGAAATTATTGGGGGATTTGGTTGTGACTTCTTATTATCAACGGTTCATTAAAAATGTGACGCTGAGACGTTGGACTGTTTTAGCCTTTATTATTTTGACGTTATGGCTGATGCGGTCAATGATCAGCATTGTATTACTGACATTTGTGTTTACTTTCTTGGTAACACGACTTGTCCAGTTTATTCGGCGCTTTGTGAAAATTCCGGCGGCTGTGATCGTGATTGTCATCTACTTATTGGTTCTACTGGGCTTGTATTCAGGGATAACGAACTATATCCCTAAGCTAGTGGATGAAACCATTAAAATGGCGAACACGGTCTATGATTTTTATCGGAGTCCGTCACATGATACGAACTATGTGGTGAACTTTATCAATCAGTATGCCAAACGTCTTGATATCATGAATCAACTGAAAAACTGGGCGACGATTATTCTGAATTACGTTGGCTATGTCGGGCAAATGGCCTTGACCCTGTTCTTCTCATTGATTTTGAGTTTCTTCTTTACGGTTGAAAATAAGCGGGTGGCAGACTTTTCACACCTATTTCTAGATTCTACATATGGGTGGTTCTTCCAGGACGTTTCGTTTCTGTTTAAGAAATTTGTTAATACGTTTGGCGTGGTCATTGAAGCGCAGTTCTTCATCGCAATCTGTAACACGGTGATTACGACGGTTACGCTGGCGTTTATGCAGATGCCACAGTTGCCGACACTAGCACTGATGATTTTCATCTTGAGTCTGATTCCGGTGGCCGGCGTGATTATTTCCGTGATTCCGCTTGGCCTGATCGGTTATTCAGTCGGGGGCTTAGATTACGTGATTTATATTCTGATCATGATTCTTGTCGTCCACACATTGGAAGCCTATGTGCTGAACCCACAGTTTTATGCAAGTCGCACAGAGTTACCAATCTTTTATACGTTTGTTGTGCTATTAGTTGGTGAGCGGTTGTTTGGCGTTTGGGGCCTGATTTTCGGTGTACCGTTGTTTACGTTTTTCCTTGATTTGCTCGGCGTCAAGTCGATTGGTCGCGAGCGTCCTAGTATCAAACGACTGCGGGAACGTCGCCGTGCCAAACGTGACGCTGGCGGGGATGATGGAAAATAATGTGAATGCTGTAATTTGTCAGCTATTTCGGTTATAATCATTTGGTAAACATATTTAAGAAAGAGGTTATTAGAGATGGCTAAATTAGTATTGATTCGTCACGGTCAATCCCAATGGAACTTGTCCAACCAGTTCACTGGCTGGGTTGATGTTGACTTGAGCGACAAGGGTGTTGAAGAAGCAAAGCATGCTGGTCAATTGATCAAGGAACATGGTTTGGAGTTTGACTACGCCTTTACGTCAGTTTTGACACGTGCAATCAAGACCTTACACTATGTTTTGGAAGAATCAGATCAACTCTGGATTCCAGAAACAAAGTCATGGCGCTTAAACGAACGTCACTACGGTGCTTTACAGGGTTTGAACAAGAAGGAAACCGCTGAAAAGTACGGTGACGAACAAGTTCACATCTGGCGCCGTTCATACGACGTTTTACCACCACTTTTGAAGGCGACTGACGAAGGCTCAGCTTTAAACGACCGTCGTTACGCCAACTTGGATCCAAACATCGTCCCTGGTGGTGAAAACTTGAAGGTCACTCTGGAACGGGTTATGCCTTTCTGGGAAGACCAAATTGCCCCTAAGTTGCTGGATGGCAAGAACGTCATCATCGCAGCTCATGGTAACTCATTACGGGCACTATCCAAGTACATCGAAAACATCTCAGATGATGACATCATGAACTTGGAAATGGCAACTGGTGAACCAGTTGTTTACGACTTTGACGACAAGTTAAAGGTATTAAGCAAGACTAAGTTGGACAAGTGATAACTGATATGAAATGAGGCCCTCAACCGCAATTGGTTGGGAGCCTTTTATTATAGACAATTATATGAAAAAGCTATGGAAATGCTACTGTGTACACTGATTAATGTCAGTCAGACTGTTACATAAAGTGCTTTTTCGAATAGCGCTAAAACTTTTTTAAAAACACGTAAAAGTGAGTTATATGATCAAGCACATCAGGTAAAAAGTTATTTATTGGTGGTTAAATGAAACTGGATTTCCTGAGCGATTTTTGACATTTCTTTTGGACTTTTTGTGCATCCGTGTTGTACCCAGTGTGTGAGCATGGCAAACATGCCGCCAATAGCAAACTGCTGCAAATAATCTGTATCTGGCTTTTTAATTTTACTCAGTAGGCTACTAGAAAGATTGTTAGTCAGAGAATTGGCTAACAAGTAGAGCCGGTTGTTGTAACGCAATTGGTTTAGCAGTGCACGATAAGGCCACCAGAATTCAAAGAAAAGTAAAACTACTTTCTTGAACGGAAGGCTGGGTTGTTTGGATAAAAGTTCATACAGTTCAATGGTAAGCTCATTGAGCTGATAGATTAAAATGTCATCTAATGTCAAAAAATGACGGTAAAATGTGCGTCTCGAATAGCCTGCGCGAGCTACAATGTTCGTCACTGTGATTTTATTTAATGGTTTGTTTGCCAACAGTTGATTTAGCGCAACAACAAAATCCTGTTGTGTATGTCTTATTTGTGCTGTGCGCCGGTGCCGTTTATTTGTCTCATTTTCGTTCATTCGTGCAGGTTACCTCCTAGTGGGTAGTTAAATTGTATTAAGGCCACTATAATATATTCAAATAAATGAAACAAATGTGACATTTAATTAAGACCACTAAGAGAAAGGGTGTTATCCAAAAATATTGTTGTCGATTCGCCAACTGAGCAGTGACCCTTTTTTATTCTCATATTTTTATTTTTGATCACAGGGTAATAATGGACATCAATTGAAGGGCAGAAAATGAACAGATTAATTAAGCACTGGTATGAGATTGAAGTATATATTGCTGGATTTTATGTATTACTGTTGGTTATGGGGTCATGGAGTTTGTTGCAGAAAACACTGTTATTAGGATTGGTATTCATTCATCTTCATTTTTTTGAAGAGTTCGGATTTCCGGGTGGTTTTGCTTGGGGTGGAATAAAGGTCGAAATGGGGCATGTGAGTGCAGATGCGAGATTGTGGCCGTTGAATCAACTTAGCTCGTTATGGGGTAATGAATGGTTCGCTATAATTGTATATTTGTTGCCACTCTTCTTCCCTCAGATGCGCTGGTTGGTTTTGGGCGCAATCATCTTTGCTTATTTTGAGTTCCTGATGCATGTTGTTATTTTTAATCTGGGATTGCACAGCTGGTATAATCCTGGCAGCTTAACAGCTGTCTTTGGGCTGACGCTTTCTTCAAGCTGGGGATTGTGGCAGCTGCGAACGCAAAATTTATTTAACTGGAAGGATTTGATTATTTCCTTGTTGTGGATTTTTATTAACTATTGGATTGCATTTCGTTCGCCTGCATTTAAATTTTTTAATAACAAGAAGAAATTCACGTTTTCACGACAAGATGTTTTAAAGTCCGATAAATACATGCAAAAGTTTGGCGTGACCGTAGATGATTTTAAACACCTGAATCGTGATTAACATTGTGTGAATGCAAGCAATATTATTATCTCTACTCTTGCTAATTATTCATTACGGGACACTGTCCAAATCCATCGAAAACATCTCAGATGAT
>DMZB01000300.1 GCA_003482405.1 Lactobacillus sp.
CACGACAATGCTGAATGGTGGCGCTGATTTACGGACGGTGCAGGAGTTGTTGGGCCATAGTAGTTTATCCACGACGCAAATTTATACCCATGTTACAAAAGAAAATTTACAAGCCAGTTATCGGAACTTTTTTCCCCGGGCAGTGGATCACGGACGGGGTGGACCAGACGAACCGGAAAATTAACACGCTACTTTAAATGACTTTCGGTCTCCGTTTTATTATGCAGTCGAGGAGGATTCAATATGATTAAGCTGTCAAACGCAAATTTAACCGTCGCTATCAACGAATACGGTGCTGAATTAACGAGTGTTAAGGATGTTCAAACCCATGTCGAATATATGTGGCAGGCTGATCCCACTTTTTGGGGACGCCACGCCCCAGTTTTATTTCCAATCGTTGGCCGATTGCATGACGATCACTATCGTTTTCAAGATCAAACATACACAATGACACAACATGGGTTTGCCCGTGACCAGGACTTTTTAGTGACAGCACAAACAGAGACAAGTGTGACATTCACTTTAAAAGACAACGCTGACACCCGTCAAAAATATCCATTCGCCTTTCAACTAGACGTCATGTTTAGTTTGCTAGGCCGCAAATTAAGTGTCGAGTATCGTATGGCTAATCCCAGTGATGAACCAATTTACTTTTCAATTGGTGGACACCCTGGTTTCAACGTGCCATTAGGCGATAGCAAAGGGAATTTCACCGATTACACCGTGGCGGCGACACCAGCTCAAACGTATCCATCGTTGAAGCTTGATGGACCTTTTAGTGATACCGAACACCCCACAACGTTGAATTTTGAACGGCCATTGAAGTTGAAGCATGATTTATTTGAAAATGATGCCAAAATCTTGCAATTAAACCAACAACCAGCGACGTTGACGCTAACGTCGGGACTGAATGAGCACGGCATTGCCCTCACACTGGCCAATGCTGACTATGTCGGTGTGTGGTCACCATATCCGGCCAAGGCACCGTTTGTCTGCATTGAACCTTGGTGGGGTATTGCGGATGCGGTCGACGCAGATGGTGATTTAACCAAGAAATTTGGTATTCACGAGCTTTATCCGCAAGCGATGTTTAACGCGGATTACAGTATTGAATATTTTTAAACAAATGTGAGAATAAATTAATTAACGTTTGTGAGCAATGTTTAAGTTGCTGACAAACGTTTTTATGTCCGGATCTTAAAAAGTGTGATACGTGATATAGCTCCGTTTTGAAGAGAGCGCTAACGAAAAACACCCGATTCCCGTGTAAAGGGGAACAGGGTGCAAGTGGGTTAAGCGGAACTCTCAGGACATTGAAACGCGATATCAGTGATCGCGTTTGTTCCAAATAATCTGATGCCACACTACATTCTTGAATTAGGTTTCAAAGACGGTTAAATGCAAGTGTGGTTTGTGTTATTTAGACGGCTGATCACTAGGCTCACTATTGTAGCTGGTATCACTATTGTAGCTAGCCTCACTATTGTTACTTTCGGCAGCCGTCTCAGATGTGGCATTAGTGGTGCTCGTGGTGTTATCGGCCTCAGTTGAGGCGGCATCTGATTCTGTTTTGTCACTGTCTGAATCTTGTGGCACAGTGTCTGTATCTGCTTCAGCTTTAGGTTTAGCGGGATGCGTTAGCCGGTAACGGCGGTACAGTCCAAAAGGTACCATATTCTCGGTGCCATCTTTGATCCGGTCAAGGTTGGCGCGGTGTCGGTAAATAATAAACAATGTGAGAACAAAGGCAATTGTGGTTAAAAATCCATCTTGATAGAGCAGTGACAGAAAGGTAATGAGTGTTAGGGCTGCCATCGACGCGACGGACACCATGCTGGTGATGTAAACCAGACTGCCAAAAATCACACAGGCGATGACAAAAAATGGAAAGTTATAACCAGCTAAAATGCCTGCACTGGTTGCCACGGCCTTGCCACCTTTAAATCCGTCAAAGATAGAAAACGTGTTGCCAAGGACTGCGCCTAGACCAATGACTAAACCGTTGATGACAACACCATGAACGACTGGCGCACCAAAGATCACAGGCTGCAGGGTGGACAGCGCACCTTTTAGAATATCAATGAGCATGACGACTGTACCGGCTGTTTTGCCAAGCACCCGAAACGTGTTTGTGGTACCAATGTTACCGGAGCCGGCCTGACGAATATCCGTGTGAAAGAAGAATTTTCCAATCCACACGCCGGTGGGGATGGCGCCTAATAAATAGGCAACCAGTAGCATAATCAGTAATTTGAGCATGAGTAACTTCCTTTGTTAAATCTGAATGGCTTCTATTTTATCATGAAGAAAGGACACTGCCAATTTAATTACGCAGACAGGTCTTGACAGTGACTCACTAAAATGCGAACATACATTCGTATCGAAACGAGAGAAAATACCATTAATAAGTGAGTGACCCGTGTCTTTTAGGGGGACAAAAGTTCATCGTGCTAAAAAATGTCATGCCAAACGGACGGTGAATGTGTTATTTTAATTTAGACAGTCTATTTACGTTGCGGGCTAAATTGCACGCTTTAAAGAGAGGATGTTGGGTACATGGCTTCATCAGCCAAGGATTACAACGCATCAAGTATTCAAATATTGCATGGCCTGGAAGCCGTTCGCAAACGTCCAGGAATGTACATCGGGTCCACGGATGCACGTGGGCTTCATCACCTGGTCTACGAAATTGTAGATAACTCGGTTGATGAAGCACTGGCTGGATTCGGTAAGGAAATCAATGTGACAATTCACGCTGACAACTCGATTACCGTTAAGGACCACGGCCGTGGCATGCCGGTTGGGATGCATGAGTCTGGTGTGCCGACACCAGAAGTTATTCTGACGGTGCTGCATGCTGGTGGTAAGTTTAACGATAGCAGCTATAAGACATCTGGCGGTTTGCACGGGGTTGGTTCTTCCGTCGTCAATGCCTTATCGGAGTGGTTGACGGTTACCATTGTCAAAGATGGTACAAAATATCAGGAAGACTTTAAAAACGGTGGTCAGCCGGTTGGCACCTTAGTTAAACTGGGCAAAACCAAGGAACATGACGGGACGACAGTGTCCTTTAAGGCAGATCCAAGCATTTTTACAACGACTGTGTACAACTTCAGTACGTTGGAAGAACGCTTGCGTGAATCGGCGTTTTTGCTGACAAATGTCAAAATTACGTTGACCGATGAGCGAGCTAATCAAGAAC
Source organism: Lactobacillus sp. (assembly GCA_003482405.1). GTDB lineage: Bacteria > Bacillota > Bacilli > Lactobacillales > Lactobacillaceae > Furfurilactobacillus. The sequence continues at coordinate 3,203 of DMZB01000300.1, forward strand.
GTACTGAGGAATTTCTCTACCCAGATGGCATTAAAGAATTCGTCGCTTATCTGAACGAAGATAAGGACAATTTGGGGGATGTCATGTACTTTGACGGCAGTAAAGAAGGCGTTGAAGTTGAGGTGGCAGCTCAGTACAATGATGGCTATTCCGAAACGATGCTGTCTTTTGTTAACAACGTTCGTACGCCAGGCGGTGGTTCCCATGAAGCCGGCTTACGGTCGGCATGGACCAAGGCGTTTAACGAATATGCCCGCAAGGTTGGTTTACTTAAGGAAAAAGATAAGAACTTAGAGGGTTCTGACGTGCGTGAAGGCCTGTCCGTTGTGTTATCGCTGCGGATTCCAGAATCAATTTTGGAGTTTGAAGGCCAAACCAAGGACAAGTTAGGCACGAGTGAGGCACGCACGATCGTTGACAGTATTGTCAACGAACAGCTTGGTTTTTACCTGATGGAAAACGGTGAATTTGCGCAGATGCTGATTCGCAAGTCCCTTCAGGCACGTCAAGCACGTGAAGCTGCTCGTAAAGCACGTGATGAAAGCCGTAACGGTAAGAAAAAGGGTAAGCAGGAACGTTTGCTATCCGGTAAATTGACGCCGGCACAGTCCAAAAATGCCAAACGTAATGAACTGTTCTTAGTCGAAGGTGATTCAGCCGGTGGCTCTGCCAAACAGGGCCGGGATCGCAAATTTCAAGCGATTTTGCCATTACGTGGTAAAGTCTTGAACACGGAAAAGGCGAAGTTGCAGGATATTGTTAAAAACGAAGAAATCAACACGATGATCTACACAATCGGTGCCGGTGTTGGTGCCGACTTCGACATTAAGGATGCCAACTATGACAAAGTCATCATCATGACGGATGCCGATGATGATGGTGCCCATATCCAAATTCTGTTATTAACCTTTTTCTACAAGTACATGCGGCCGATGATTGATGCAGGACGAATCTACATTGCACTGCCACCCCTGTATAAGCTGCAAAAAGGCGTCGGCAAGAAAACGCAGATTGAATACGCGTGGACGGATGCCGAACTCTCCGGCAAGGAACAAAAGATTGGCCGTGGTTTTTCATTGCAGCGGTTCAAGGGGCTTGGTGAAATGAACGCGGACCAATTATGGGAAACGACAATGGATCCCGCCAGCAGAACGCTGATTCGTGTGCGGATTGATGACGCTGCGTTAGCCGAACGACGGGTCACGACCCTGATGGGCGATAAAGTTGAGCCACGTCGTAAGTGGATTGAAGACAATGTGGCCTTTAACCTTGAAGAAGACGGTTCAATTCTAGACAACGCCGCTGTGAATTCGGCACATCATGTTGAGGATAATGAAAATGTGCCAGATGACGTTGCTAATGGGGTCGTAGATGATGAGACCACAGATGGTCAGTCCACTGGTGATGCGGACAACGCTGCAGTAACGCAAAACAATAAAAAAGGTCCCACCATTACAGTTTGGGACGCTGGTCAACAAGATTCTTAATCACTTCAAAAAGTAGTTTTAACGCGGGAAAGGAGCAAGTTTGGTGGCAGAAGACACGCAGAATATTCAGGAATTAACCCTGGAAGATGTGATGGGTGAACGCTTTGGTCGTTACTCCAAGTCCATCATTCAGGACCGCGCGCTACCAGATATTCGTGACGGTTTAAAGCCGGTGCAACGACGAATTCTGTATGCGATGAATAAAGACGGTAACACCTATGACAAAGGGTTCCGTAAGTCGGCTAAATCTGTTGGTAACGTTATGGGTAATTATCATCCGCACGGTGATTCATCCATTTATGAAGCCATGGTACGGATGAGCCAGGACTGGAAATTACGGGCACCACTGATTGAAATGCACGGAAATAATGGTTCAATCGACGCTGATCCGCCGGCTGCAATGCGTTACACAGAAGCAAGATTAAGCAAGATTTCTGGGACAATGTTGCAGGATATCGACAAAGACACCGTTGACTTCGTGCCAAACTTTGATGACACGGAACAGGAACCGACAGTTTTACCTGCACGCTTTCCCAACCTTTTGTTAAATGGTGCCAGTGGTATTTCAGCTGGTTATGCGACAGAAATTCCACCGCACAATTTAAATGAACTGATCGACGCGATTGTGTATTTGTTAGCCCATCCCAAGGCGTCGACGGATGATTTAATGCAGTTTGTTAAGGGCCCTGACTTCCCGACGGGCGGCATTATTCAAGGCTTAGAAGGAATCAAAAAGGCCTACAACACGGGCGCTGGTCGGATCGTGTTACGCTCTAAAACGGCGTTTAAACCGTTAAAGGGTGGTAAACAAGAAATTGAAATCACTGAAATTCCTTACGAAGTGAACAAGGCCTTGCTTGTTAAAAAAATGGACGAGATCCGGATCATGAAAAAAGTGGAGGGTATCGTTGAAGTTCGCGATGAATCAGATCGCCAAGGACTGACAATTGCCGTGGAGCTTAAGGCAGATGCGGATGCACAGGGGATTTTAAATTACCTGCTTAAGAATACTGATCTGCAGATCACGTATAACTTCAACATGGTGGCCATTCACAACATGCGGCCTGAGCGTGTTGGCTTGAAGACCTCCTTGCAAGCTTATATTGATTTTCAACGTGAGGTGATCACCAAACGGACTCAGTTTGATTTGAACAAGGCACAAAAGCGTCAACACATTATTGATGGGTTGATCAAGGCCCTGTCTATTTTGGATGAAGTAATCAAGACGATCCGTGCAAGCAAGAACCGCAAAGATGCTAAGCAAAACTTGATGGATAAGTATGAGTTCACCGATCCTCAAGCTGAAGCCATTGTGACGTTGCAATTGTACCGGTTGACCAATACCGATATTACCGAATTGCAGCAGGAACACGATCAATTGACCGACCAGATTGCAACACTCACCGACATTCTTGCTAACGATGCCTCATTACGCAAGGTCATGCGGAGTCAAATGCAAGAGATCAAAAAAGGCTTTGGGACACCGAGATTGACTCAAATTGAAGATCAAATCGAGGAACTCAAGGTTGATCGGACTGTCATGGTACCTGACGAAACCGTTGTTTTGATGGTTTCTCATGATGGGTATATCAAACGTAGTTCACCACGTTCTTATCAGGCCTCGCCTGAAAATGACAATGGTTTGAAAGAGGAGGATTATCCGATCCTGCTTAAACAGGTCTCAACACTCGATCATTTGTTTATGTTCACCAGTAAGGGGAACATGATCTACCGACCGATTCATGAAGTGACGGCTGCGCGTTGGAAGGATACCGGCGAACACATTTCTCAATCCATTGGCTTAGCTGATGACGAAGACATGATTGGGGCATACACATTCA
>DMZB01000051.1 GCA_003482405.1 Lactobacillus sp.
GGGCGGGCTTAAGAGATGTTGGCTGTCTCGTGGGCTCGGAGAGGTGTATAAGGGACAGAGATGCCAAACGGGCATTGCTAAAGGATCAGGACTTAGCTCAAGCAATCAAATTGATCAAAGCTGCACATACATTGACATTTTTTGGCTTTGGCGGTTCCTCCATTGTTGCTTTAGACGGTTATCACAAATTTTTACGCACTACAGTACAGCCGCAATTTCACCCGGATGTTGACATCCAGTTGATGCAGGCCGTGAAAATGAACAAAGAAGATGTTGCCATTATTGTTTCACATTCTGGGCGTAATCACGATACATTAATGATTGCAGATCAATTACGTTCTAATCACGTGCCGATGATTGCCATAACAAGCTATCCTGCTTCGCCATTGGCTAAAAAATGTGACATTGTGTTTCAGTCGGTTGCCGAAGAAGTTAATTACCGCAGTGAGTCCATGAGTTCTCTGATTGCACAGCTAACAATAATGGACAGTTTATTTACATTAGTCGGCGCTCAAGGTGCGCGAACCCAGTCTGGCGAAGGCCTGTTAAAGGATGTTCGTCACGCAATGGCAACTACTCGTGAATAGCGCAAATAGCACCTCACAGTGCCAAAGTTTAGTCCACTTGTTAAACGTGATAGAATAGGCGTTAATCTTTTATCACGGACGGGTGGTGAGTTATCTTGCAAAGTCGGCGACAGTCGGCCTCTATCTATCAGCGGCAAAAAAAGCGGCGTTCACGTCTGTGGCGATGGCTGTTGAGCCTATTAATCATTGGTGTCATCGTTGGCGGAGGATATGGTATTTTTCACTGGTGGCAATTGCGTCACCAAATCTTAATGGCCAAGTATCCTGTGACCGGAGCAGCAATCGATCAGGATGCAGGCTTCTTGGATTTTCAGGCCTTGTCTAAAACAGGCGTTAAGTTTGTCTATCTAAAAACAACAGTCGGCAATCGTTATACAGACGATGATTTTGCAGGAAACTACAGTCGTAGTGGCGGCAGTGGCAACACGCTAAAGGTTGGCGTCTTCTTGGTATACAGTGCGCAAAGCAGTACGGAGAGCCAGACGACTTATTTCGAAAAGCAGGTTGGTTCAGATACTGGCACGTTGCCAATTATGATTCGGATTCCGGATACTGAAGCCAGCTATGGATCAGCAAAAGCAATTTCGCGGACAACTTCAAGATTAATCGATATGATGACGACTCTGAAAGCTGACTATCGACAACCCGTAACGATTTGGACGTCACCTAGTGGCTATCAGGCTTTAAAACGCAAATTGAGTGATACAATGTTTTCACTTGATGATAGCAAACTAGCAAAAAGAAACCCGCAATCTGTACAATTTGTTTGCTACGACGACAATGGCTCGTTAATTGTTGCTGGGCAACGACAATCTGTGTCATTAATGGTATACAATGGAAACAAACAATCATTTGATGCGTTGAGCAACTAGTAAAGATGGGTGATATTATGGCTTTTTTTAGTAAAAAAGAGAATGATGACGCGAAGGGCAACGTGCCACGGTTAACAATTGATCAGGCACAAACTGGTATTTTGGATGCCGTAACGAGTCAGTTTGGCGACTCACAGACGGCGTTGCCGGACTTTTCTGTTGTCGCTGGTTGGGCGAGTGCAGATTTTATTGCGTTCCGTAGTTTTGACGTGCAAATCAAAATCGGCGTTACACCAGAAAACCCGCGTGACCGAAAACGCCTGAAGTGTCTGGTTGCCATTGGACCGCGGTTTGTTTCACTGTATGACCTGTTAGAAACCGATTTGCGTAATCAGTATAAACGTCAATACACCGCTGAAAACTTGCGCGTTGATTTGAAGTTGCTACAACATTACCTAGCTTGGCGGTTAACACCGGAACAACGCGAAAAGTTTGACTTGAACGAAGCGTAAACGCGGTGAATAAAATTCAAATTAAACAGAAAGGAACGATATATTTGGCCATATTTGGTCTCATAATTATCGTTCCTTTTTGAATTTCTATATGAATCTATGAACCTGTCTTAGCGTGCGATAGTTGAATTGGTTTTATTTAAAGGTGGCTATGCTTCGTTTGGAACGTGCACATAGTGTGTTCGAATTTGTGTCTCTGTAAAATTCACTAGGTAGGGAGGAATACATAGTTGCTGAACAAAACGGGTGGAATTGGCGTCCTTAATCGAGATATCGGCAAAATAAAGGTCAATTAACAGAGATATTCCGCGCTTACTAGCAGCAAATTCAATAGTGTTATGTGATGCTTGTGTACAATTATAAAGAATGCCGGGATCGTCGTTTAAAACATGCCCGATTTCATGCGCTAATTGAAAAGGAATTTGATTTTTTTGTTCCCAATTTAGATTAATTAACACTTTACGTAATGCTGGGTTGGCGGCCGGCGGTGTCGTCGGTGAGAGTACATTAGATTGAATAATCGTGATATGTTTGTTTTTGGCATACTCTAACAAAGAATCAAATAGATTTTCCATCGTCATCGCCACTTCCAAGAATTCGTTTAATATATGCTAAATCTTCAGGTGGAATTCGTCTTCCCTCGTAGGTCATGATGACATTTTTGTCACTTAAATCGATTTTTTTTGTCGGTGTTTTAGCCACACTTGATTTTTCTTTAGACAGTAAGGAGTCAACTGAAACTCCCAAAACTTCAGCCACCCTTGTTAAGCGAGAGATACTTGGATCTTTTTTTTGCCAACTATAAATGCTATTAATCCCAAGCCCAGCTTTAATTGCTAGGTTTTGAAGACTAATACCTCTTTTTTTTGCTAATTGTTTTACTTGATCATAGATTGACATGAATGTATCTCCTTATCATTTTGCATAATCATATTTTACACTAAAAAATAAAAATGTTGTATTAATTACACCATTGAATTAAAATACGGTTTAAAATAACTCTATTGAGTAATTTTTTTAAACAATTACTCTATTGTGTTAAAAAAAGGAGCACATTATGGATCATTCAGACAGTAACGATGTCGATTTTAGCCGCATCAGAAGATTAATTAAAGACGAAAGTAACCAGTTTATTTTAGAAAACGCTAGAGCCTATAAAACCCGATCGATCAACATCGATAAGACTTTTTTAATACAATTA
>DMZB01000104.1 GCA_003482405.1 Lactobacillus sp.
GTCTAAACAAGTTCAAACAGAACAGTTGCCATTGTTTGTTGGTGCCACGGTTAACAGTGTGGATAAGGATGCTGAAGGCAAGGTCAATGGCGTTACGGCCACTTTGCCAAATGGCGACAAGAAGACGATCAGTGGTAAAGCAGTTATTCTTGCAACGGGTGGTTTTGGTGCAAATACTGAAATGATCGAAAAATACCGTCCAGATTTAAAGGGTTACAAGACAACTAACCAACCTGGTGCCACTGGAGATGGTCTAAAGCTTGCGACTGACGCGGGTGCGGCACTAGTTCAGATGGATCAAATTCAGGTTCACCCAACTGTTCAACAGGACAATCCTCATGCTTTCTTGATTGGTGAGGCGGTTCGTGGTGAAGGCGCTATTTTAGTCAACGCGCAGGGTAATCGTTTTGTGAACGAATTGAACACACGTAAGGTTGTGTCAAATGCCATTACTGCGTTGCCAGAACACAGTGCTTATCTGATCTTAGATCAAGGCATTCGCTCGCGGGTTAAGGCAATCGAATTTTATGATAGCATTGGCCTGGTTGTGACTGGCGCAAGTCTGTCAGAGCTGGCGGGTAAGCTAAACATGGATGCCAGCACGTTATCAGAAACTGTTTCTACGTGGAACACTGCTGTTGCGGACCATGATGACAAGGCGTTCGACCGTTCGACAGGGATGGATCGCGATATTTCAGCTGGACCATTCTTTGCAATTCACATTGCACCAGCTGTTCACTATACTATGGGTGGTGTTAAGGCCAACCACAAAACGCAGGTGCTCAACGAAGACGGGCAAATTATCCCCGGCCTATTTGCTGGCGGCGAAGTGGTCGGAGGTCTTCATGGTAACAACCGAATTGGTGGGAATTCCATCGCTGAAACGGTCATCTTTGGCCGCCAAGCTGGTGAACAAGTTTACGATTACATCAAGGGTTAAAGTAACTAACACGGACGTTTGACTGAATCCGGTAAGAAAATTAACTGACAACAAAAATTCCTCTAGTAAAGGCAATAACGCCTTTTACTAGGGGAATTTTTGTTTGCAGCTATTAGACTGCTAATTGCCCATCTTATAGCCGGTACTTTTATCTAGTTTGAACTTTGTCTTCAAACCGTTGGTCACATATATTTTCTTTTCATTGGTAATGAAAATCGCTTGAATCTTCGGTTTCTTGTTCATGTAGGCTAGTCCTTGATGAAGACCTTTATCAAACGCTGCGTTTGATAAGGCATCGCCATCAATCGACTTTTTAGAAACGATTGTCACACTGGCTAAATTGTTTTCATAAGGGCGACCGGTTTTCGCATCAAATAAATAAATGTATTTATGACCACCAGACATTAAGTACTGTTCGTAAGTACCCGCGGTGACGATGGACATATCTGATTCTTTAATGGACCCGACAGCATCGCCACGTGGTTTTACAGGGTTTTGAATGCCCACGTTCCACGGTTTGTTATGACCTTCTGGTGAATGTCCCATGACAATGATGTTGCCACCGAGGTTGATGATGCCTGAGGTAACGCCATTTTGCTTAAAGACCTTTTTGACTCGGTCAGCGATGTAGCCTTTGGCAATACCACCAAAATCTAGGCGCATGCCTTTTTTGGTCAGATAAACAGTCCGGTTTTTATCATTTAACTGAACGTCGTGATAGTCGACTAAAGGTAAAGCAGCGTCAATTTCAGATTGTGCGGGGACACGTGCACCTGGCAAACCAATTTTCCAAAGGTTGGTAACGGCACCAATCGCCATGTCGAAGCTACCTTCAGAGTTTTCTGAAACATCCAAGGCCTTTTTAACCATGGGATAGAAGTCAGCGGGAACCTTGACGGGTTTGATTCCAGCATTGTCATTGATCTTATCCAGTTGGGACCCACCGCGGGTCAATGTAGATTCATCGTCCATGTGATGAATCTCCTTGAACCCCTTATTAATAGCGGCCTTTTTGCCTTTATCATAGACCGTAAGCGTACAAACGGTACCCATCACCATTTCACTTTTTTCATAGGGATTTTTGACCATTTGGTGTGTCTTGGGCTTTTTGGCGCAACCGCTTAAAATGGCTAATAATGTCAGGGTTATTCCACCCCAAACGAGGACTTTTTTCATGACTCTAAACGCTCCTTATGTCTTGTGGGAACTGTTATAGTTTACCGCAAAAGCGGATGTTATGACACGATTTTTGAAAACGATTACAATAATTCTAAGGTTGGGCGAGTAGGCGGGAGATGTCATCGGCAGACTGTGACTGTTTCATTCGTGAGACCCAAATTGGGTTTTGAATTTTTTTCATCAGTTGTGATAATGCTGATAGATGACTGGTTTGGTCAAGCGGGGCTAGACCAATCACAATCGTAATGTTGTCCACGTTTGGATGTCCAGGTGTAATGATGCTCAGCGGTTGCTTCACGAGTAACAAACTCATACCCAAATCCAAAACGCCATCATTTGGTGTGGCGTGTGCGAGCATGATGCCATTGCCAAGAACCATATAGGGACCGTTTGTGTTCGTCAATCGAATGATCTGTTGTGCATATGCCGGTTTGACAATGTTTTCATTTTGCAACGGCATCATTGTTTGCTCAATTGCGTGTTGCCAGGAAGATAATCTCGTCGCATACACAATGTGTTCGATGGGCAATAACTTTTGCAAACTTGTGAGACCGTTCTGAGATGTGCGTTTTTGGTTTAATGGTTTCGAACGTTGGTTAAGATAACCTCGTAGCGCATCCGTTAGCCCGTCGAAGTTTTCAATTCTGGCGTAATTACTGATAACGTCGATTAGCGCATTCACACTAGCCTCGTTAAAGTTGTCATCAGACAAATGCGCATTGATAAGGGCTTTTCCGATGACGCCCCAATCGTGCTTACTAGGCAACGGAGAGACGTTTACCATTGGAATCCCAGAATCTGTTGAAAGTTTGATCGTACTGATAATGAGTTTGATGTTTGCTAGATCTTGATTTTTAAACTGAAAGACACTGAGCGGCTGGGAAAATTCAATGTTTGGGTAACGCTGAGCTAATTGCTGCTGCAAAATGTACGACGTGCCAATTCCACTGGAACAAACCACTAAAACATCCGGTTGCTCGCCACGGCGACTTTCAATGGAGCGCAGTTCGCCACCGAAATATAAGGCAATTAAGGCGATTTCATCATCGCTCAAATGACCGTTGATAAATTTTTCAAACGGACGAATTGCATATTTGGTAAAGGCAAAAAGTTCCCTAAAGCCTTCAGTGATTTGTTCCAGATTTGGATGATGGTAGGGAATCATAAACTTAGAGCGATAGAAGGTTGAAAGCAGATGCGTCGATAAAGTGAGTTCAAGTTTGTCCGGGGACACATTTGCACCTGACACGGCATTAAAGCGATCAACGATTTCCCGCGAAATTGGAAAGATGCGTTGAATTAAACCGTCTGCTCGATTAACCCGGTAGAACTGACTGGTGTTGATGATTCGCCCAAGAAAGTAGGATTCACTGAAGTTGTGGACATTATTGTCACTAAGAAATTTGATTGACCAGTTGATCGACATAGAGTCGACGTTAGTTGTCCGTAGCGGCGAATCAGGCAACTGGTTATCTGGGTCTTTAATACGTTCGAGAAACCAGAGAATGAATTCATCCAGTGTGGATAGCGCGTCATCAGTAAAATAATTACCTGTAATTTTTTCGAGTTTATGAATTTCCGTATTAATTGCAATGAGCCGTGAAGGGTTGATATCAATTTGACTATATAAAATTGAGTCACGATCGTTAAGTGCCTCCAAAACCCAGTTGCGTTGTGAAATTTCAAAGCCAGACAGAATCTTACCGGTTGCGGTTTGAACAACATCTAGGCCATGACTCGTCAGCGTGTTCTTGACGTTATTCAAATCAGAAATCGCGGTGTGTTTTGAGACATCAAAGTGTTTGGCTAGCTGTGTTAGAGAGACTGGATGATGATTGATCAACTGCCAGGTGATGAGCTGACAGCGTTGTCGTTTAGTAAATTGTTCCGTCACGGGTTGCGTTCCTGAATAGTTGTTCAGAAGCGTCTTTTTTGTCTCATCTGGAATAAAGTAACCAACACCGGCGATATTCAGAATATTATCCAGTTTGTCATCACTGAGCGAAGTATTTATCTTTTTCAGAATATAGAAAATACCTCGACGGGATAGGCCTAACTGACTTTCAAGTTCATCTAAAGATGCGTAATCATCTTTATTTACCAGAAAATTTATTAAATCATTTCCGTGTTTAACGTTTGTGTAATTGATCATTTGTTGACCTCCGAAAATAACGGGGTGAATATTTTGCACTCCTGCTAGTGTAAGTATTGCACTTGTGAACGTTTTCATCAATGAGTAGGATATAGTCACAAATGAATAACGGAGGTGATGGAATGCTGAACGACTTACTTAATCAGCAAACGGTCCAAATAACAGATCGTTCTGATTTAAGCTGGCAGGATGCCATTAAGTTGGCCGCGGAGCCATTAGTCACAAATGGCAGTATTACAGAGCAATATGTTACATCAATGATTGACGTTGTCGATAATCAAGGGCCTTACATCAACATTGGTGATCACATTGCACTAGCGCATACACGGCCTGAAAACGGTTCAAACCGGATTTCTTTAGCACTGCTGAAAACAAGTCACACAGTAGATTTGGTGAACCATGATCACCCAATCACGTTGTGGTTTGTACTATCGGCAGTCGATAACGAAAGCCATTTGGAGGTTATCAAGCAGTTGATGAGCTTGCTTACGGACGAGAAGAAAGTTGAGGCGTTAATGAATAGCAGTTCTGTTGATGCAATTCTTAATGCCATTTCACAGACGGTTTCCTAATTTGGAGGGATAACGATGAAAATTTTAGCGGTTTGCCAAAGTGGTTTAGGTAGCAGTTTTATGGTTCAAATGAATGTTCAACAAATTCTCAAAGACGAAAACGTAGATGTTGAGGCCAATGACATCACGGTTGATCATTCGGATGTTGGGAGTGCAACGGCTGATTCAGCAGATTATTTCTTTGTTGAATCAACACTAGCCGATGCGCTCGGCAGCATTCCAGCCGATCGTGTTGTGCCATTGAAGAGTTTGATCGACAAAAAAGAAACGGCCGAACACGTCAATTACGTGTTGGATCGCGAAAAAATATCGCACGAATAATCAGGGGAAAAACTAATGAAAAGTATACTGAACCTATTTGTTTCCATTGCCACCCAACCGGCGATCTTAGTCGCGTTAATCGCTATGTTGGGTTTGATTCTGCAACACAAGAAGACAACTGAAGTGGTCCAAGGTACGATTAAAACTTTCGCTGGCTTCTTGGTTTTGATCGGTGGTGCCGGAATTTTAAGCAATTCTTTGACACCATTCGCGAAGATGTTCCAATTTGCCTTGCATGTTCAAGGTGTTGTTCCCAGTAACGAAGCCGTGGTTGCGATTGCGTTAGTTAAATATGGCACCACTACTGCGCTAATTATGTTGGTTGGGATGATCGTAAACATTGCTTTAGCACGTTTTACTCGCTTTAAGTACATTTTCCTAACAGGGCAAGCCATGCTATACATGTCATGTTTGACGGCCGTTATTTTGGTCAGTGCCAAACTTGGTACTGGTTGGCAAACGATTCTGCTTGGCGGAATTTTCGAAGGTACATTACTGACTGTGACACCTGCACTTTGTCAACCGTACATGCGTAAAATTACTGGCGGTGATGAGGTTGCCATGGGTCATACCGGTAATATCGGCTATGCGACTGCCGGCTTAGCTGGTCAGCTATTTGGTAACAAGGAACACAGTACCGAAGATATTGAAATGCCAAAGGGTTTAAGTTTCTTACGTGATTCAACGGTTTCCATCACATTATTGATGGGAATTGTATACATTATTTTAGCAATTGTTGCAGGACCACACTTCGTGGAAACTAAACTGAGTGCTGGCACGAACTTTTTGGTTTATGCCTTAGTTCAAGCCGGAACGTTTGCGGCTGGCTTCGTGGTTGTACTACAAGGTGTGCGGATGATCTTAGCTGAAATTGTCCCCGCCTTCCAAGGAATTGCAACCCGCTTGGTACCAAACTCAAAGCCAGCGCTGGATGTACCGATTATCTTTCCATATGCACCAAACGCAGTCCTAATTGGTTTCTTCACCAGTTTTATTGTTGGGACAATTAGCATGTTTATCATGATTGCACTTGGCACGACCGTCATTATTCCTGGTGTTGTCGGTCACTTCTTCTGTGGCGCTGCCGCAGCGATTTATGGAAATGCCACCGGTGGTCGTCGTGGTGCCATCATTGGTGCGACAGTTAACAGTCTTTTGATCAGCTGGTTGCCACTTTTGATCCTACCAGTATTAGGCACGTTAAAACTGGCTGCATCAACGTTTGCTGATACTGACTATCTGGTTCCCGGCATTTTATTAGGTAACTTAGGCAACGCCGGTACTGTTGCAATCGTCGTTGGGATTCTCGGCTTCTTAGCCGTTGTATTAATTCTCAGCGCTGTGCTCAACAGTCGTGACCGCGCTAAGGCCGCTAAATAATTTAGACGTGATTGGCCCGGCGAGTTACGTTACCGGGTCTTTTTGAAAGGACGAGACAAACACATGAGTTTTACACAACAAGATACTGACGCGGTTAATGCAATTCGGTTTTTGAGCGTCGATATGATTCAAAAGGCCAATAGTGGTCACCCTGGCCTGCCCATTGATGCAGCGCCAATGGCATATGTATTATGGGAACGCTTCATGAATTTTGATCCGCAAACGCCAAAATGGCCAAACCGGGACCGTTTTGTTCTGAGTGCGGGCCACGGATCAGCGCTCCTATACAGCTTATTGCATTTAAATAACTTTGGTCTGAGTATTGACGACTTAAAGCAGTTTCGGCAGTTAGATTCCAAAACCCCTGGGCACCCTGAAGTGACTGAAACAGCAGGCATTGATGCAACGACGGGGCCTTTAGGCCAAGGATTGGGCATGGCCGTTGGGATGGCCATGGCAGAAAAACATTTAGCCGCCTGTGTCAATCGACCTGGTTATAACGTGTTTGATCACTACACGTATGCACTGGTTGGCGATGGTGACTTGATGGAAGGCATCAGCCATGAAGCAATTAACCTAGCTGGTGACAAAAAACTGAACAAATTGATCGTACTTTATGATTCCAACGATGTGTCACTCGACGGCCCGTTATCCTTGAGTGCCAATGATAATGTGCGTCGCCGTCTGGGTGCGGCTCAGTGGGATTATGAGCAGGTGCTGGACGGTAATAATCTTGAAGAAATTGCGGCCGCTATCAAACAAGCCAAACAAAATGACCGGCCAACGATGATTGAAGTTAAAACGGTGATTGGTTATGGCACGCCGGATGCCGGCACGAATAAAGTTCATGGTGCAGCTCTGGGTGAGGAAAACGTTGCAAAAATGCGTCAGTTTTACGATTGGTCTGCAGCACCATTTGAAATTAGTGACGATATTTACGCAACCTACAAAGCTGCTGTCAGTGAAAAACGGAATGCTTGCGAGGCTTGGCAGAGCATGTACGCAGAATTTCAAGCTAAGTATCCCGATGTGGCAAAACGTTATTTGCAGTCGGAATTAGATTTATCACACGTAGAGCTGGATTTGAAAAAATATGCGAAACCAACTGCAACGCGTGTCGTCAATGCGGACTTATTGCAGCAGATTGCCAGTCAAAACGTCAACTTTTGGGGCGGAGCGGCGGACTTGTCCTCGTCAAATAAAACCGTGCTGAAGAACGATGATGCCTTTACACCACTCAATCCAAACGGGCGTAATATTTACTTTGGTGTGCGTGAGTTTGGGATGGCGGCCGCTGTGAATGGAATTACGTTACATGGTGGTACACGGGCGTTTGGTAGTACGTTCTTTGTATTCAGTGATTACTTGAAGGCAGCCGTTCGTTTGGCAGCCATTCAACAGATTCCGTCAACCTTTATCTTTACCCATGATTCGTTAGCGGTCGGGGAGGATGGTCCGACACATGAGCCCGTGGAACAATTAGCGGCTTTGCGAAGCATTCCAAATGTTAATGTCTTTCGGCCGGCAGACGCTACTGAAACGTTGGGCGTTTGGCAGACTATTGCAAAGACAAAGGATCGTCCCAGCATCTTAGTGTTGACGCGTCAAGGGGTACCGTTGTTGGAAGGCGCCTCGGCTGCTGAAGTTAGCAAGGGAGCCTACGTAATTTCACCTTCTAAGAGTCAAACACCTGATGGTATTCTGATTGCCACTGGTTCAGAGGTTTCGTTAGCAATTGCGGCACAAACGGCATTACGTACACGCTCATATGATGTTCAGGTCGTCTCTATGCCAAGCATGGAACGTTTCCGTGAACAATCAGAAGAGTATCAAGAACACGTTTTGCCAAGGGATGTTCAACTCAGAATTTCAGTCGAAATGGGTAGCACGTTTGGCTGGGGCGAGTTCACCGGCACACGTGGGTGCACAATTGGCGTTAATCAGTTTGGTATGAGTGGCAAAGGTCCTGAGGTTGTTGAAAAGTATGGCTTTACGACTGAGGCGATCATCCAAACGTTTGAACGTTTGTGGAAAGAAAACGACAAATAAATTCACAATGTAAATGCTCGACAAAGTGTGCAAAATACGCGATGATGACAGTGAACAGAGAGCTAAACTTGTTGTCATTCATGGAGGCACATATGAAAAATCACGGTAAGCTCAACGCAACTTTGCTGACGCCGGCGTATTGGGAAAAGTATCATTTGTCAGATGGCGTGACCTTTGCCAATCAATTCCAGGCAATTGATACTCAAGATCTGCCTGAAAATGATCGTAAGCAAGCCTTAGACGATTTGCTGAAGGCGATGGCGCAAAAAGGTTATAACAATCCGGCCAATTCACTGTATGTATTATATTCTGCGATTTTAGTTCAACGAAATTAAACGATTGATCAGTGATATCAGCAAATCAGCGCTGATCAATATCGAAAAAACGCCACGCAATAACGGATGATCCGCTGTTGCATGGCGTTTTAGTATAATGGTACCTGAATTTTAGTCTGCTTCTGGCAAACTCAACCGCTTCTCCAGCCAGCCTTGTCCCACAGTGAGTAGTGAACAGCAGGCCCAGTAAATGAGCGCGACTAGCAAGTAGACAGTCATATAGTCGAATTCTTTACCACCCTGAATTTTCGCTCGCATAAACATTTCTGAAACGGTGACCATCGCAGCCAGGGAAGTTCCTTTGAACATGTCTAACAGAATATTGCCCAGTGCGGGGATGGCAATGCGGAAGGCCTGTGGCAAAATGACGTAATGCACTGCCTTCGCATAGGACATACCCAGTGAATAACTGGCTGCCCATTGGCCATCGTCGACACCCATAAACGCTGATCGGAAAACTTCGGAAACGAAGGCAGCGGCGTTCAAAATAAATGCAATGGCCGCGGCCAAAAATGCCCCTAGTTGTATACCTGTATAAGGCAAACCGAAGTACAAAATGAAAAGTAAAACTAATGACGGCACACCACGCATAAAGGAGATGTATGTGCGCGTCAACCAGTGCAACCAGCGGCGTTTGCTCAATTGCCCTAACGTCAGCAATAAACCAAGAATTAGGGCACCGATGAAACTAACCGCAGTCAATTCCACGGTTAGTGGTAACCCGCCTAAAATAAAGGGTAGGGCTCGCCAGGCAAAGTGTGCATTAAAGAAGTTTGGTATTGTTAACCAGTTTAGAAGTGTATTCATTGGCTGCCTTATTTAATCTTGAAGTAAGTCGTCTTAACGTTTGGTTTCTTTGAAACATCTTGACCACCATAAAATTCTTTAGACAGTTTTGTGATGGTGCCATTGGCCTTTAACTTCTTGATTTCTTTGTCGACTTCAGCAGTCAACTTTGTGTTGCTCTTTTTCATGATAATACCGGTTCCGTTTTTATCATTTTGAGTCGTGAAGTAAAGGTTCTTTGGAATTGTTAGTGGTAGGTTAGGCAATGCTTTGAGTGCCATGGATTGCAGATAATAATCATTTAAGATAACGTCAGTGCGACCGTTAGCGACGTCACGCAGGTAAATGTCGTTGGAAACATTGTCGTAGTTAACTTGTTTAGCACCTAACTGACTGGCAAGTTTCTGATAGCTAGTCCCAGCTTCACCGGCTGCCTTTTTACCTTTAAGGTCAGCGAAACTGTGAATACCGGAGTGATCTGACTTACGAACAACCATGCTGTCAAAGCTAAATTTGTAAGGTGTGGATAAAGCAAATTGCTTTTCACGTTGTTTGCTAATACTAAAATCATTAGCTGCCATCTGTGCGGTTCCGTTATTAACCGCAGTCAACATGCCATCAACATCCATTTCCTTGAAAGTGACTTTCTTATGCAGACCCTTTGCGACTGCTTTAACGACGGCGACATCGTAACCCGTTAAAGCGCTCTTCTTACTGGCATGAAATGATGT
Organism: Lactobacillus sp.; assembly: GCA_003482405.1. Taxonomy (GTDB): domain Bacteria; phylum Bacillota; class Bacilli; order Lactobacillales; family Lactobacillaceae; genus Furfurilactobacillus. The sequence continues at coordinate 10,446 of DMZB01000104.1, forward strand.
TGGGTACAACGTTCCCGAGGTTGCCACGACCCAAGTCTTTTGATCAGCCACTTTTTGGTTGGTTGACTTTGCGGATTTACCACAGCCCGCTAAAACCAAGACTAATGCCGAGGCGGTGACAAGACCAACGAGTCCTAAACGAACTGCTTTCTTAATGTGTAACACAATTAAACGCTCCCTTTTTGGTAAGATTAGTTCAAGCATAATTGATTGTGTGAAAAATGTAAACGTGTTCATACAATAAAATATCCTTGAGGCTATGCACTATTATTGAAAATATGGACAATAACTTCACAAACTTTGTGAAATACCAGATTCGTTGGGTCTACAATCGGAATATGTTATAGTTTGTTTGCACGATCAAGTACTAAGCGGACGCTCAGGAGGAATTGAGAGATGACGAAAGTTTATAATGTTGGTGTGGAAGCAACACTTGATGTAATCGGTGGAAAATGGAAGCCGGTTATTTTATGTGATCTACATGAGGGTTGTATGCGTACCAGCGAGCTTCGTCGGGCAATTCCAGCAGTGACTCAAAAGGTGCTGACTGAACAGTTACGCGAACTTGAACACGACGGTATTGTAACGCGCACGGTGTATAACGAAGTGCCACCGCGGGTCGTTTATGGGCTGACCGCTCATGGTCAGGATCTGAGCGCATTGCTTGAACAAATTTGTCAGTGGGGTGAAGACGACGTGCGCCGGCGTGCTGCAAACGGCGAAAGTGTGCTCATTCGTCATTTCGGTGATGACGCACCACGTCGTGAAGAATTATTGGGATAACGTTAAAAGGCACTTGTGAGTACCCTAGGTACCTGCAAGTGCCGTCTTGTTCTCTGGCAACGATATTTGTAGACTGGATTGTGATGTTTGAAACAACAAAAACGAAGGAGCGTACAAAAATGGATCAATTAACATTAAATAATGGCAAACAGATTCCACAACTAGGGCTGGGTGTGTTCTTAGTTCAAGATTCAGCTGACCTTAAGCAATCTGTCGATGATGCGTTAAAGGATGGTTACCGTCATTTTGACACGGCTACTATTTATCATAATGAGGCCTGGGTAGGCGAGGCATTAGCGCAAAGCGATGTAAAGCGGGAAGATCTGTTCATTACCTCAAAGGTTTGGAACAATAACACCACGTATGATGAAACGATGGCTGCGTTCAAGGAATCTTTGAAAAAGTTGCAAACAGATTACCTGGATCTTTACCTCATCCACTGGCCAAGTGAAGGGTATACAGAAAAGTGGCGGGCACTGGAAGATTTGTACAACGATGGTCAAATCAAGTCGATTGGTGTCTCAAACTTTGAACAGCCACAAATGGACAAGTTACTGACGACGGCGAAAATCAAGCCTGCCGTTGACCAGATCGAAACACATCCATACTTCCAGCAAAAGGTACTGCACGAATATTTGACGGGCCTGAACATTGCTCATGAAGCATGGGGTCCACTAGGTCAAGGAAAGAGTGGTGCTCTAGAAGATGCAACATTGAAACAGATTGCTGATGCCCACCAGAAGAGCATTGCCCAGGTTATCTTACGTTGGCACTTGCAACGCAAGATTATTGTGATTCCAAAGTCGATTCATGCTGAACGAATTGCACAAAATATCGACGTCTTTGACTTCACTTTGAGTGATGCCGAAATGACAGCTATTGCAGGTATTGATAAAAACCGTCGTGGGTCAGCGGATCCTAATGACGAAGGCTGGTTAAAAGAATCACTTTCAATGAACTAGAGACGAGAGCGTGAACAGCCTCGGGTAAGTCCGAGCAACAACTAGAAAAGCCCTTCGTATAGGTGAGTTTCGCCTATATGGAGGGCTTTTTAGATTGTGCACAGTGACTCAGAGGTTGTGAACACGTTTATGGCAATTTCTTATCCGCATGATTCTTTGCGGTTGAAAAGAAATTGCCCACTGCCACTTAGCAAAATTACAGCAAACCAGTGATGTTCCAAACTCTCTCTTTTTTGTATCCAATGATTGTTGTTTACCTATTCGTTTCGATGATTTGCTTTAAAGCGTGCGTGTACTATCACGTTCGACAATTTTTATTGGCAGAAATTGTGAGTTAACGGACTGCTTATCCGCTGTCAACAATGCCTCACAGCCATCGCGGCCAATCTGGAAAAAGTCCTGTGTCACACTGGTAATCGTAGGTCGGAAGATACGTGTCAGTTTGGTGCCATCAATGCTCATGACGGAAAGCTGTTTTGGGACATCCAACTTAAAGTCACGCGCCTGATCAATGACGCCAATGGCTGTTAAATCACTGTTAGCGATAATAGCCGTCACGTCCGGATGAGGGCCGAAGTGCTTCATCGCCGTTTCGCCATCTTCAAACGTAAAGTAGCCAGGGATGAGCCAATTGTCGTTCACAGGCAGTTGAGCCTCAGCCATTGCTTGCCGGTAACCGTCGATTCGTTGCGAACCAACGAAAGATTGTTCATCCATACCGACAAGACCAATTTGCCGGTGTCCATGTTCAATCAAAAACTTGGTAGCTTCATAGCCAATGGCGTGATCATCTGAAGCAATGAATGGGCCCAAATTTTCTTTAGCAGCCGTTGATAGAAAGACGTGCGGAATGCCACTGGCCTTTAAATTTGCTAACGACTCCGGTCCAAGCTCTAAGGCCACAATGAGGACCGCCATGGCATCACGCTCGATGACAGTTTGAATTGCTTTATTTTGTAATGTAGGGTTGTTTTCACCTGCGTATAAAATGATTACGCTATTGCCATGTTTGGCAGCGACTTCGTGAATGCCAGCGATGATGTCGTCAGCAAAGTTCGATTTAGTCGCTGAAATCACGACTGCCAACATATCACTCGTATGACTGGCTAAATCCGCTGCATAAGCATTGCGCTGATAGCCGAGTTTGGTTGCCACCTGCCGAACATGATCAGCGGTTTTTGAGGCAAAAAAATTATCTTTATTTGCTAACACGCGGGATACAGTCGAAACAGAAACGTTTGCTGCCTGCGCGACATCCTTAATGGTTACTCGCATAAGCACTCCAATTAGATTTTATATCACTAAGTTTACCATGAGTAAAACCGCAAGTATACGCAAACGTTTGTGTTACTGTTTTAACAGTGTTGCAAACGTTTGTGTTAAGTGATATTGTCTTTTATTGAAAGCGCTTACGTTAAATAACGTGATGCGTTCCTGCATGATCGACATACATTACATAGGAGGTTCAACATGCAAGCAACGAATACAGAAGCAAGCACAAAAGTAGACACAGATGTAAATAAGGGTCTACCAAAACTGAAATTATCCGCCATCTTTGCGATGACATTTGGATTTTTCGGCATCAACATGGCCTTTTCCCTCCAGTCATCACAAATGGGGCGGATCTTTCAAACGATTGGAGCAGATCCAACCAAGTTAGGGTTCTTCTTCATCTTGCCACCTTTAGCGGGGATGGTGGTTCAACCTCTGATCGGTAAATATTCAGATAAAACGTGGAATCGGTTCGGCCGGCGGATGCCATATCTCATGATTGGTGCGCCAATCGCTGCCATCGTCATGATTTTGTTGCCAAACGCTGGTTCATTTGGATTCGGGTACGGTTCATTATTAGCGCTATTATTCGGTGCCTTTACGATTTTGTTCATGGATCTTTCTTCCAATGTTTGTATGCAACCCTTCAAGATGATTATCGGTGACATGGTCAACGAGGACCAAAAGGACATGGCGTGGTCATGGCAGCAGTCATTCTCTAACCTTGGTGGTGTGTTTGCCACAATCGCTCCGTTTGTACTGACATTATTTGGTGTTACAAACATCGCGCCTAAAGGGCAAGTACCTAACTCCGTTAAAATGGCGTTCTACATTGGTGCCGGAATTCTCTTATTAACTTCTTTATACACAATTATGTCAGTTAAGGAATACGACCCAAGACAATATGACTTGTATCACGACATTGATCCTAACGAAAAGAAACCTGACGTTAGTTTGTGGCACCTCGTTAAAGTTGCACCAAAGGCCTTCTGGGAAGTTTCCTTTGTTCAACTGTTTGCCTGGTTTGCATTCCAGTACTTATGGACATACAGTACGGGTGCGATTGCTGATAACGTTTGGCACACGACTAACCCGGCTTCTGCAGGGTATCAAGCCGCGGGAAACTGGTATGGAATTCTAACTTGCATTCAATCTGTAGCCGCCGTTTTGTGGGGGATGTTGTTACTTTCACGGACTAAGGCCACACAACGTAAGCTCTGGTACCGCATTGGTCTAGTTATGGGTGGCGTCGGCTTCATCATGGTCTTCTTCACACATACGCAAATGGGTTTGGTATTTCCATTCTGTTTGATCGGGATTAGTTACTTAACTATGCAGACACAAGCCTTTTCATTGTTTACTGAATCTTTGGACGGTACAAATGAAGGCGCTTACCTAGGTTTGTTCAACTGTGGTATCTGTTTGCCACAAATTATCGCTTCGGTTGCCAGTTTTGTCATCTTCCCACTGATCGGGCAGTCAATGCCTGGCATGATCGTGGTTGGCGGAATCTCACTGATTCTTGGTGCATTTGCTGTGAGCGCTATTCATCCTGCACTTTCAGAAGCAAAATAAGGTTGGCAATTAGCTAAGAGAAAAATGAGGAGGTTCATCATGGAACATCAATGGTGGCAAGGTTCAGTGGTATATCAAATTTATCCGATGAGTTTTCAGGATAGTAATAACGATGGTGTTGGCGATTTACCTGGCATTACGTCACGGCTCGACTACGTTAAAAAGCTTGGTGTCGATGTTATTTGGCTTAATCCGATTTATAAATCACCCAACAAGGATAACGGATATGACATTGCTGACTATAAATCCATTAATCCCTTGTATGGTGATATGAGTGATTTCAATACTTTACTTAATCAAGTTCATCAACATGGCATGAAATTAATGATGGATCTGGTCGTCAACCATACATCCGATCAACATGAATGGTTCAAGGCGAGCTGTCAGTCCAAAGATAATCCGTATGCTGACTACTACATTTGGCGCGATCCTGTTGACGGCCACGAACCAAATAACTGGCGTGGTGCTTTTGGTGGCCCAGCCTGGACCTACGTGCCAGAACGAGGCCAGTATTACTTGCACTTATTTGCTGCGGCTCAACCAGATTTGAACTGGGAGAATCCAGAAGTGCGTCAAGCGGTGTTTGATATCGAGCGTTTCTGGCTCGACAAGGGTGTCGATGGGTTCCGAATGGATGTTATTAACTTGATTTCCAAACGGGCGGGCCTTCCAGATGTACCCGGTGAAGCCACTGCGGGCACAACGATGGACTTTGTTGCAGATGGACCACGTTTAAATGAGTTTTTGCATCAAATGAACGATGAAGTGTTGTCACATTATGATGTGATGACCGTTGGTGAAATGCCTGGCTCTAACCCTGAGGACGCCATTAAGTACACTGGATTAAAGAGCGAAGAATTAAACATGGTCTTCCAGTTTGAACATGTCGGTTTAAGTGCCAACAAGGATGTCCGTTTGGGCAAATGGAACGATCAGCCTGTCAAATTGACGGAGCTTAAGGACTCGCTTAACCGTTGGGAACAAGAACTAGACGGCAAGGGATGGAACAGTCTGTACTGGAACAATCACGACCAGCCGCGGGCAGTGTCACGATTTGCCAACGATGATCCTGCTGTGTGTGTACGTGCGGCTAAGATGCTGGGGACCGCATTGCACATGATGCAGGGGACTCCGTATGTATACGAGGGCGAAGAACTAGGAATGACAAATGCCCACTTTACCTCGCTGTCGCAGTACCGTGATTTGGAATCGTTGAACTCGTATAAGGAATTGGTTGAAGAAAAGCATTTGGTTTCTTCTGATCAAATGCTTAAAGATTTGGCGAATATCTCGCGGGATAACGCACGGACACCGATGCAATGGGATGCCACTGACAACGCCGGTTTTTCAAAGCACACACCGTGGTCTGAAATGAACCGAAATTATCCAGAAATTAATGCCGCCGGTGAAGGCGACGACAAGGATTCAGTCTTACATTACTACCAGCAATTAATCGCCCTGCGTCATGGCAGTGATTTGATTAAGTTTGGTAATTTTGAAGCGTTGGATCCTGAGGATAACGAGGTGTATGCATACAAACGTCATTATGATGGCAAGACGTTATTAGTCATTAGCAATTTCACTAATGACACCGTGACCCGCGATTATCATCAACAGGCTGCAAACAAAGAGTTACTGGGAAATTATGCAGATGATGCAGGAACGACATTACGGCCGTACGAAACGAAAGTCTATGAATTTGATGCATAGTAAAAATTGATTAAAACGGAGCCGTGATAGGCGTCTAGAATGAGCGATGCGATCGATATCGCATTTTAAACTGGACTTTTATCACGGCTCTGTTTTTTGCTATGCCGGCATGTCAGACGTTCGAATTAGAAATCACTAATTATAATCATTAAATTTGCGCTTATACATTTTGGGTTGCTATTCTGGAACTAACAATTATGGCGGATCAGAATTCAAACATGCAAGGACGAAAAGGAGGGGCCAAACATGTTTAAGAAAACACAATTATTGGGGGTTAT
>DMZB01000237.1 GCA_003482405.1 Lactobacillus sp.
TTATTATACGGATTCTCTTCTGTTGGTGACGATGGTTGGACTTCTACTAAGGTTCTGTCCTTCCTAGCCGTTGGGGTTGTTGTCATCGGATTATTCGTTTGGCGTCAACTGACCATGAAAACACCATTTTTACAATTGCGTGTTTTCAAGTCCTTTGAATTCACGACCGCTGCGATTCTAAGTTCAGTGGTTACCATTGCGATGACTGGGGTTGAACTTGTTCTGCCTCTGTATTTGCAAATTGTTCATGGCATGAGTGCCTTCCATTCTGGATTAACATTACTGCCAGGGGCATTGATGATGGCCGTTATGAGTCCAATCACTGGTCAAACCTTCGACCGGATCGGTGCACGACGGATGGCCATTGCTGGTATGTTCTTGCTAACTGCCGGGACACTGCCCTTTGTAATGATTACAAAGAACACACCGGTTATCTACGTGACCTTCTTATACGCAGTACGGATGTTTGGGATCTCGATGGTCATGATGCCCGTTACGACTGCCGGTATGAACGCCTTAACATTTGACATGATCTCTCACGGAACTGCCGTTAACAACACAACACGTCAGGTGGCCACTTCAATTGGTTCTGCCATCCTGGTTTCCGTTTTATCAAACGTTACTAAGAACGCAATGCCAGCGCACCACGTTCTTACGCAAACCCCATTGGTTTACAAAGTCCGTGCAATTAACGCAACCATGAGCGGTTACCACGCTACATTCTGGGTCGCCGTTGGTTTCTGTATCGTTGGTTTCTGTTTGGCCTTCTTCTTAAAGGGTGCCAACCACTCCAACGCCTCAGTTTCCAGTGCTGACAGCAAAACAGCACCTGCAGCTACAAACGATGGAGGTGAAGCATAATGATTTTAGTAACATTAGTTATCGGCGCAATCGCCCTCTTCATTTGCTTCGTTTACTTTAAAAATCGCGTTTGGCAAATTATTGGAACACTGTTGTCGATCATTGTCCTTTGCGGTTCATTATTTATGATTACGCAAAACGACCATAATCACTTTGGTATGCACAAGGTCACAACGACAACCACCAAACGGATCTACTCGGCCAGTGGCAGCTCAGCTAATGGCGTGAACATGGTGTTGTATCAAAACATCGGTTCCAAGGGCACTGAAAATGTCCAAATCTACGCCACCAAGGCTGATCAAAAGAAGCCTGGTCACACACAGGCTGATGAATTCACCACAAACAAGATCAAAAAGGCTAGTGGTAATAAAGCGACGTTAAAGACAACTGAAACCCGTTGGGAATATAAGAACCACACCGCTAAAGTTTGGTTCGGCGTTGCCAAGAGTCACCATAAGTTGACTAAACGTGTTAACACTTTCTACCTGCCAAGTTCTTGGTTGCATTTGTCAACCACGCAAGCAAAACAGCTGAAGTCACAAATGGCTAAGATGCAAACGCCACAGGCCAAAACACAAATGAAGCAACAGGCCGAAGCTTACGTTAAGGGTAAGCTTCAGGCCGCTGCAATGAAGGACCCAAGTATCGCCACTGACAAGGCTAAGCAAGCCAAACTCAGCAAGCAATACGCGGCAGAATTCCAGTCACAACTGATTAAAAAGGCTGTTGCAAGCGTCAAATAGTCTATCAGTATACAAAGAAGCACACGCCCACAATTTGGACGTGTGCTTCTTTGTATACTTGGTAATGCTATATATCCCTAAACCCCTCTAGCTAACAGGCTTAAACGACCTGTTATTACATAGCATACTTGATATTGCCTGCTATCACGGTGCAACGACGGTCAGCCCTATCCATCCAATGCCGATACATTACCGTGCCGAAGCATGTTCGTTTAACGCGTGCAAACGCGTATTGATCAAGCTGGCATAGGTATCAACGACCGTTTCCGGCGTGAATCCGAAATGTTTGATCACCTCGCTCCCCTTACCGCTAAGGCCAAACGTATCAATCCCGATCACCTTACCGTCAAGACCAACGTATTTCCCCCAATCGTTGGTACTGCCCATTTCGACAGCGACACGATTACGCACGTTCCGCGGTAAGACCGAATCTTGATACTCTTGTGGTTGCGCGTCAAATAAATCCATACTTGGCATTGACACAACTGCAACATCTTCGCCGCGTTCCAAAAGTGTCTGCTGTGCAGTCAATGCTAATTGCACTTCCGAGCCGCTAGCAATTATAATGCCATCCGGAATCCGTCCCTTTTGTGCGGAGATTACGTAAGCCCCCCGACTTACGCCTTCAGGATGGGCCTTTGCACCTGTCAATACGGGCAAAGTCTGCCGCGTCATAATTAACACCGTTGGGTGATCGTGAGCACCCATCGCTTGTTGCCAAGCGGCAATCGTTTCGTTTGCATCGGCTGGACGAATTACGGATAGTCCAGGCATTGCGCGCATGCTGGCGAGTTGCTCAATCGGTTCATGGGTCGGACCATCTTCACCGACGGCCACTGAGTCATGTGTAAAGACGTACGTCACCGGCAACTTTTGCAACGCTGCCAATCGCATGGCGCCACGCATATAGTCTGAGAACACCATAAAGGTACTGCCATAGACGCGCGATCCGCCGTGCAGGGCAATGCCGTTCATTGCGCACCCTTCTGCGAATTCACGGACCCCAAACCACAAGTTCCGGTTCACGGCACTGTCAACGTCAAAACGGCCGTTGTCCTTGATGTTTGTTTTGTTTGAAGAGAACAAGTCTGCTGAACCACCCCATAGTGAATGTTCACGCTTGCTCAACGTTTGCAATACCTTAGCGCTCGTTAAACGGGTCGCCTCCGCATCGCCTAATTCATACTCATCAGTTAGATCACTGAGGTCGACAGACTTCATCTGTCGAACATCGTCGGCAAAGTACGCTGCCAGTTCAGGATACTGGTTCGCGTAGCTTTCCATCATGTGATTCCAGTTTTCTTCGGCTTTGTGTCCACGGCGTTGAATGGTCCGGTAGAAACGATCATAAACTTCGCCTGGCACATAGAATGGTGCGTACGGCCATTGATAGTTTTCCTTAGCCACCCGCAAGTCAGCCGCACTTAGTGGCGCACCATGGACGGCATGTGTGCCCTGTTTAGGTGCACCATAGCCAATCGTGGTTTTAACTTCGATGATTGTTGGCTTTGTTTGGTCCATTTGCGCAGTTTTGATGGCTTTATCGATACTCTTCAAATCATTACCGTCGCCAACTTTGCGGTATGACCAGCCATAGCTTTCAAACCGCTTTTGAATGTCTTCGCCAAACGCATTGCTAAGCGGACCGTCCAGTGACACGTCATTGGAATCATAAAGCACAATCAGTTTGCCAAGTTTTAAGCGCCCAGCCAAACTAGCGGATTCATGAGAAATCCCCTCCATAAGGTCACCATCACCAACCAACGTGTATGTATAATGATCGACTACTTTATAACCAGGACGGTTATACATCGCGCCCAAATGGCGTTCTGCCATGGCCATCCCAACAGCCATTCCCAGTCCTTGTCCCAAAGGACCAGTCGTTGCCTCAACACCGTCTGTCCAGCCATATTCCGGATGACCAGGTGTCTTACTGCCCATTTGGCGAAAATGTTTTAGATCTGTGATAGAAACCTTGTACCCACTCAAGTGAAGCAGGCTATACAACATTGCCGAACCATGACCGGCAGATAACACAAATCGGTCACGGTTAAACCAGTGGGAATCTTTAGGGTTTACAATCATATTTCGTGTCCACAAGGCGTAGGCCATCGGTGCTGCTCCCATGGGTAGACCTGGGTGGCCAGATTGTGCCTGATCGATGGCATCCAGACTTAAAGTTCGTATACTGTTTACTGCTAATTGATCGATTGAATCGTACATATTTATCATCCTTTTTCATAATCATTTAATCATCTAGGCTCAGTTTCTTGCTTTGGTCTATGTTTGACACAATACCCATTGCGAGATAAACCAGCAAGAAGAAAATGGTGATAATGATTATAAAACGATTAAGATTAGATGATATCCAATAAAGCAAAATATCAGATATAGTCATCTACATCAGTAAATAACAGGATTGGTATAGATTTGCACATTCGTTTGCATTTTCACATTATTTTATCACGATTTTATTTTTAAAAGTTGCTAAAACGTCACCTTTTCTTTAGATTGGTATAGCTTATAACAATCTGGTGATCGTAAAAATAGTCATCCGCTTTCATTTTCTCAGTACAAAAAATGATTCTTTTCATAACAAAAGCCGTCCGGAAAAGAAGTCTTCCCAAACGGTTATTGATGTAACTTATTTATCGTGTTTATGTTCTGCTTCAATCGCCTGACGATTCTTCTTGGTTAAGAAATAGAACGGTACTGCAACTAGTAGTGCGCCCAGCCCCCAGAACAAGTTGATTGGCTTGGCCTGCGCCAGTAACCAGCAGGATACGAGAATGGCAATAATCGGAATAACTCGACCAAACGGTACTTTAAATGAGCGTGGTTGATCCGGACGTGTTCTCCGAAAGACCAGCACGGCAATAATTGTCGGCACATACTGAGCAAACCGAGAAACCACAGAAATTGCCGCTAATGTGCTGAACGTCCCCGTTAAGGCCAACGGTAGTGCGAGCGCAACAGAAATAATCACCGCAACGTATGGCACACCTCGACGGTTAACACGGCCAACGACCCGCGGCATAACCCCATTATCAGCCATCGCCTGCCCACTACGCGGTACCGTGAACGACTGCGCCACGGAGATACCCGTAATCGAAATGATTGTTCCTGCACCAATAATATATTTGCCAATCGGACCGATTGCCTGCGTCAATGCTTCCTGCATGGGCGCTGTCGTCGTTGCTAACTTGGTGCCCAAAACACCGATTGAAACGGTCTGAATCAAAAAGTACAGCAGCGCGACGATGCCCATGACCGTGATAATCGCACGTGGGACGTCATGTTGCAAATTTTTCATATCCTCCGCAGCAATCACGATCGCCTCAAAGCCAGTAAATGCGTAGAACATCACAATTGCTGCCTGTCCAAACGAGCCTGATTCGTAATGACCATGTGGGAAGAATGGCGTGAAGTTACCGGCATGTATGAAGAACAAGCCAATCGCGACGAACAACACCAAGGGCACGATTTTGGCAACCGTAACCACGTTGTTCAACCATTTCGTGACATTGACCCCTAAAATATTGATCACACCGAGCCCAACCAATAACACCGTGATGATCGTCGCACGCCACATTGGTTGAGCCAGGACTGGCCAAAATGCACTAAGTGCCGTAGCCAATCCAGCGGCCATGGTGGCCCAGGCGATGATACTGATCACCCAAATAATGAATCCAACTTCGTAGCCGATGAAATCACCAAAGGCCTCTTTAGCATAAACGTAAGGCCCACCATTTTGCTTGAATAAACTGGCATCTTCCGCAAAACACAGTGCAATACTAACCACAAGCACCATGTCGAAGACAAAAACCAGTAAACTCGCTGGTCCAATTAACTTCATCGCTGTGTTTGGTAACAGAAAAATCCCGGAACCAACAATCGCGTTGATCCCAAATAAAACGATACTTAAAAAGCCGAAACGACCCTTCATTCGTTTTCCTCCTCAAAATCAATTATGTATGTGATAAATGACAATTAATGTTTATTATAATGCATTCACAAAGACTATGATTAATCATTTAACCAAACTAACGCCATTCGTTTATCACATTGTCGAATACTCTACACCCTTCCAGTCACTCGAAGGCAAATAGAAAACAAAAAAAACACCCACCGAAGTGAGTGCTTCAAATTCGAAATAATTTTCGGCGTTAGCCGGGGTTCTCTACCACCAACCCTGTGACTGCCAAGCGGCTTGAGCCTTAGCCCAACCACCGTAACGAGAATTAGCGTATGCAGTTGCAACAGCATACTGGTTTGCAACTGATAGATCACCATGTAACTTATCCAAACTCAATTGGAATAGTCCATAATACTGACCGTTTGTTGCTGTTGCAGAACCACCAGATTCACGAGCAATAATCCAATCCATTGCTGCCCGGTCAGACATAGAGTAAGAAGGCGCAGCGGCTTGTTGTACAGGTGCAGCTTGTTGAACAGGAGCTGCAGTCTGAACAGTTTGCTGTTGTTGAACAGTTTGCTGTTGTTGAACAGCTTGTGTGTTTTGAGTAGTTGCAGTAGCTTGTTGCGCAGGTTGAGCAGCTTGCGTGTTTTGAGCACCATTGGCATCAGGAATGTCTAATGATTGGTCAACGAAAATTAAGTTACCACCGTTTTGTAAATGGTTTGCGTTAACGATAGCGTCGATCGTAGTGTTGTTAGCAGCTGCTAATTTTGAAACCGTGTCACCGCTCTTAACAGTAACAGTGGTGTCGGCGTTGGCAACGACAGTACCGATTGAAAGTAAAGCACCGGCACTAACAGTAGAAAGCATTAATTGTTTGATCTTCATATAAGTAAGTTCACTCCTAATTTGTTTGGTGAGCCAAACTGCACTCACCTTGGCTAATAGATAAATCTTACGCGATGATTCGCTTGTGTTGTTTATTAACAACTCAACAGTGAACACTATACAGCGTGTAAATAACAGATAAATACCGTCAGCATTACAAATTTCGGCGTTTTTGTCATAAAACTTTGAATCTGAAATATTTTGTAATATTCAGTTAAGTTTCTAAACAAGTTATAATAGTGAATTTTTCCGATTTAGTATGCATTTTTATCAACAGATTAATAGCCGTTTGATCGTTTTGCTAACCATTAGATCCGCGCATGCTTTCGAAAAACCAAGTCTGTCACACCCAAACTGATGGCGAGTAACACCCCCATCAAGATAAATGTGCCATCACTCAGCCAATCAATGACAAAACCAAAGATAAAGTTACCAAGCGGATGCATGAAGTCAACTGAAATAAACCAAATTCCAAACACCCGGCCCAGATAAGCCACGTCCGTCACATTCTGCACTAAAGTGAACAATCCCACCCCAATTCGTGAGATCAAAAATCCATACAAACCCGTCATGACCAGCAATACTGGATACGGACGCCACACCCCGGCAATAAACATAACGCCTGCCAAGACGTAAATGTCTCGTTCAATCTGCGGCAATGCCCGTTCGTCGCGGGCCCGAACCAAACTAAGACCACCCAACATGCCGCCAATCGCCATCACTGCCATTAAATAACTGTAGAGATGTTCATCGCCACCGAAATAGTGTTTGACATCATAGGGCAATAAAAGGTTAAACGCAGCATAGAAAACGTTGACCACACTGTCGATAACAACCATTTTCACGAGCACCGGTTTGCCCATGACGTACTTAAAGCCGTCCTGTAAGCTGCTCCAGATGGACAAACGTCCCGATGGACTGGGTTGGTAATGGTAGCGAATCCCAAGTAACAACGCGATCGACAGTAAAAACGAAAATGCGTTAATAAACAAAAATTCGCGAAAGTTGATCCACGAAATTGCTAGCAGTGCCCCACCAATTAACGGGGCGAAAATATCCGCCAAGCTCAATGAGGTGTTTGAAATCGCGTTAAAGCGCTGTAAAGACGATTCTTCAATCAGCTCGGGAACCATCGCCTTGGCAGCAGGAAAGTTGAATCCCAAACCAATGTCCAGAATGGCAGTCAGCAAAACCAACTGATAAAAAATGGGATGGTTGACATCGACAATCAGGGCCATCAACACACAGGCCACAAAACTGATGATGTCAGACCACAGCATGACACGTTTACGGTTCATGCTATCAACCAGCGGTCCGGCCAATACGTCGGCGGCCACCAGTACTAACCCTCCAATTCCTTGAACAACACCCAAAATTGAGGCTGTCCCCGTCGCTTTCACGATGAACGAGTTGAGGCCAAATATGTACAGCGCATCCCCAAGCCGTGAAATAAACGGACTTAAGAAAAGCGGCCAACTAAATTTATGTTTTTGATTAAGCGGTGCGTTTTGCGCCATTGTGCCTGCCCCCAGTCAACAGAATGTCAATCCATCATAACAGATTGCTTCTATAATGTTGCAAATATTTTAATATTCTTTGAATACTGCCGTAAATACTGGGATATCAGCCAAAACAAAAATCCGTCCACGAGAATTTTACTCATGGACGGATTCTACATTAGATGAGAAGAACTTAACCGCGTTAGTTTCCACTCTTTCATTCCTACGATTAGTCAATACTGTCTCAAATACACCGCGTCAATGGCATGGTGTTTGCGTTTGTGCAAAATAACGTTAGCACGGTTACGCGTGGGCAAAATATACTCATTCAAGTTTCGTAAGTCCACCGCATCCCACACCTTGCGGGCATAAAGAAATGCATCCTCACGTGAGCCACTGGCCAGCTCGTGGTAGTAGTTCGTTTCATCATTGAACGCCGAGTCCAGTAAAATGCTGAACCGTTCCAAAAACCAGTGCTCGATCAACTTGGGATCTGCATCGACATAAATGGAAAAATCAAAGAAGTCGCTGACAAAAATCTCGGCATGTGACGGTAGCTGCAGCACATTGATTCCTTCAACGATTAAGATATCTGGTTGATCCACTTCATCGAACTCGTTTAGAATCACGTCGTACACCTGATGAGAATAACGCGGTGCCTTCACGTGCGGGCGTGACTGTTTGACATCGTTTAAAAACTGAATCAATTTTGGCATGTCATAACTGTCTGGAAAGCCCTTGTCATCCGTTAATCCCTTTTCAGCCAGCACGTCATTGGAATACAAAAAGCCATCGGTCGTAATTTGTTGAACCTTTAAGTCAGCATACAGATGCTTTAGCATCAGGGCCAGCAAACGAGCCGTCGTAGACTTACCCACTGCAACCGAGCCAGCAATGCCAATCAGAAACGGCACGTGATGGCGTGGCTCTTTCAAAAAGTCATCCCGCGTGTTGTTGGCAATCTGAAATTGATGATACTTTAGCAGGATGTAATGAACTAGCGGCATGTAGATTTCCTTCACGTCGTCTAGAGAAATGCGATCGTTTAATGATCTAATGTTGTCTAAGTCTGCTTCTGTCAGCGGGACCATTTCAGCGTCGAACAAATCACGCCACCGGTCACGGTCAAACCGCGCATAGTTACTTAATTTATCAACCATTCGTCATTCACCATATCTTTTTCAAAAATCCATTAAAGTATAGCATAGACAGCCCGTCTGCACTGCCTTCACTTGCAATAACTATTCGCGCACATACAAATCTTCACTCACATGATTCATGAGTGGTGTCAATTCGCCGTTTGCTAAGATCGTCAGTTGGTGCATGGCCCGTGAACAGATCGTATACAGTAGTTGCCGTTCACTTTCGTCACTGTAAACGTTCTTTGAAGCGTCCCACACGATAATCGCGTCAAACTCCAGTCCTTTAGCCAAATATGCCGGAATAATCAACGTGCCCTGAACTAGCCGCTGATTTTCAGTGCGAATCAAGGTCGCATGAATACCATCAGCTTTCAATCGGTCAGCCACCGCTTCACATTCAGCTAACGTTTTACCGATAATCGCCGTCGTTTCGTCATGCTTGTCATTGACTGCCAACTGTTGCTCTAACCGTTCGTACAGGGCATCCTGATTATCTGTGACCAGCACGGCCGGTTTGTCCCCTTCACGATCAAACGCCGTAATCTGTTCACCATCAACCAACAGATCCTTCGTGAAATCAGTGATCTGTTGGGTGGAACGATACGACTTCGTCAATTGAACGACCCGTGTCTTGTCCGGATCAAACATCGTTGACAACTCGCTGAGCAAGGTCCGGCTATTTTCCTGCGTAAAGATGGCCTGATTCAAATCGCCCAACAACGTGAAACGTGCCCGCGGAAAACTAAATTTCAGAAACGCCAGCTGAAAGGCTGAGTAATCCTGAACTTCATCAATAAAGACAAACCGAATTTCCTTTTCACCCTTTTTACCCGTCATCAAATCATACAAGTATAGGTACGCCGATGTGTCAGCTAGTGACAACCGGTGATCACGATAGCCGTCTAGTGTGGCATCAACCCCGCGTTGCCACTGGTCTTCCGTGACGTCATACTGCTTCAGATCCATAAAGTTAGGCACGCGCCGCAAGAAGTGAGCATATTGCGCATTGATGTTCAGGTAGCGACTGCGGCTAATCGCCAGCTGAACCGGTTTGAACGCCTTCATGACGATTTGACGAGCCAGGAAACGGTATTCCTTGTCTTGACTGTCAAACTCGCGTGGCTGATCGCCAAACATTGTGTCGACTTCTTCTTGCGTGAGGTTTTGCACAGCTTGTTCAACCCACTTGTCCCGCATTTCAGCACTGATACGACGGTTCAACATCTTGATCAGTTCTTCGCGGGTGGCCGACAAACGGTTGCCTAAATGATAGTTTTCATTAAATGAATAGTAGATTTCCGCAATTTTTTCTTTAGAGATAAAAGTTTCATCACGGAATTTAATGTCTCGAAAACGCATGTCGGCCTGTTCCAAGTGATTGGCATAGCGCGTGACAACGTCAAAGTACGCCAGACTGCCCTTCAGCGCATTGACCGTTCGAAACTTGGTGTCCGTCGTGGCGTCGAATCGTTGTTGCAATGTTTCCACTTGGATCTTTGGCAAACGCCGATTCGTGTACTGAAGGTACGTCATTTGAACCATATTTTGTTCACCAAGTTCCGGCAGCACTTGATTAATGTAGTCATTGAACAGTTGGTTAGGTGAAAACAGCACCACTTGACCCGACGTCAAATTTCCGCGGTAGCGATACAGCAGCCAAGCGACCCGCTGCAAAACGGCGGCCGTCTTTCCGGAACCAGCAGCCCCCTGAACAAACAGCAAGTCCGATTGTGTATCCCGAATGATTTGGTTTTGTTCCTTTTGGATCGTGGTCACAATGCTCTTCATTTTGGTGTTGGATGAATTTCCCAACGCCTCCATGAGCATTTGATCGCCGACGACTTCGTCCGTATCAAACACCGTAACGATGACGCCATCCTTAATTTGGAATTGACGCTTTAACTGAACGTCTACAGTCTGAGGGCCATCAGGTGTTTGGTAGGTAATGTCACCCAATCCGCCATCATAATAGATAGAAGAAATCGGCGCCCGCCAATCGTAGACCAAAAAGTGATCTGGCGTATCAGCGAACGAGCCCAACCCAATATAAATCGTCTCCGGACCACGAGTGCCATCTTCTTGGAAGTCAATCCGGGCAAAATAAGGCGTGTGTTCCAACTTCTGTAACACATCCAAACGCTGCGTAGCGTGTTGCCAGCTATTTTGACGTTCGTCGAGCATTTGTTGCTGAGCCCGTAACGACATGGCGGTGTCTGTCATCCCTTCATAACTACCAGTATTGAGATGCACCTCACCAAATGCACGTTCAATTTCTTTCGTATCACGAGAGGCAGTTTGGATATCCTCTTTGGCCACAACTTCAGCCTGTCTGACCTTTTTAATGACAGCATCTAAATGCTTTTGTTCGTGTTGTTGTACTGATTCTGTCAAATGGTTTGCCCCCGTTTTATGGCCGTATTCAAACGACCGTTATCTAGAATAAACTCAAAAATTGTACTAAATATTATAGCGCACTTTCGCTATCCGTGTAAAATTCTGACGTTTGATTTGATTAGGTTTGTCCCTAACTCGTAAGTTTTCTCAAAGCCAAGCGATGAATGTCGCTATTCATTGTTTAGTTGCTTAAACTGTAGGTAAAAATGGGAGGACGTTTATGGACCAGCTGATTCATGTCTTGAGTCATTTACAAGAGTACATCTTGCCGCTGTTTTCGTGGATGGGCAATTGGAGTTACGTGACGCTATTTTTGCTGATTTTTGCGGAAACAGGTCTAGTGGTCTTTCCGTGGTTACCGGGTGAATCGCTCATTTTCGTCACCAGTGCCATCGCAGCTGCAACACAGTCCAGCTTGAACATTAAAGTCCTCGTACCGATCTTCTTTTTTGCCGCGGTCCTCGGTGACACACTTAATTTTCGAATTGGCATGTGGCTACTTCATTTCGACTTTATTAATCGCCGGCTTCACGGTGGCTTAGAGCGCGGGCGGGCCTTTTTCAAACGCTATGGCGGACGGGCAGTTATTTTTGGACGATTCGTGCCCTTGATCCGGACGTTTGTACCCCTGCTTGCCGGCACCACTAAGATGAACGAACGGCGTTTTACGATTCTAAACGTCATCGGTGTTGGGTTGTGGGTCACTGTTGGTAGTGTTTTAGGTTACTACTTCGGTCGTCTGCCGTTTGTTCAGGCCTATTTTGCCCTCATCTTCTTAGGGGTCGCCGTCGTCGGCATCGTTCCTGGATTTGTTGTCGGAATCGCCCGTTACCTGCGTCGCCACAGCAATCATTTTTACGAACCCTAGTTGTTGCGGCGAGACTTTGCTATGATAGAACCATCATAAATTGTGGAGGCACTCATGTCATTTAACGTTTATATGGTTCGTCACGGTCAAACGTACTTAAACCAATATCACCGAATTCAAGGTTGGGCTGATGCACCGTTGACTGAAAAGGGACAAAATGATGGCAAACATGCTGGTGAACTGTTGGCACACGTGAAATTTGACGCCGCCTACTCCAGTGACCTGGCACGAACAAAAACGACTGGTCGTCTGATTCTATCTGCGAATCCCAGTGAACTGACCGAAACCATCCCCAGTATCGACTTTCGCGAAGAGTTTTTCGGCTTCTGGGAAGGCTATGACGATATGCTGATGTGGCACCAAATCGGTTCACCCAAAGGCGGTGACACCTACAATGAATTGGTCCAAAAGTTTGGCCTTAAAGAAACGACTAACCTCATCGCCAGTGCTGACCAATACCATGATGCCGAAACGTACGATCAGGTTTGGACACGGATTCAGGCCGGCATGCAACTGTTGCGTGATAGGGTTCATGATGGTGACAACGTCTTAGTCGTTACGCACGGCACGTATATCCGCCACATCATGGACCACTACTCAGACAAGTTTGGTGCCTTTCCTGGTCCACGTAATGGCAGTGTGACCAAGTTGGTCGTTGATGATGACAGTGTTGATGTTTTGTACACGGATCGCCTGGATAATATTGAATAAACAACGCAATTAATAAAACGCAATGATGACCTTAGCTCACCGGAATTGGATTCTAATTTCGTCCGAGTAGATCCTCATGGCGTTTTTATTTTGTCGTTTTGTGGAACTGTTTTTGTCCTCGCATGTACACGACACTAATTTTTCTTTGAGGTGACAACAGCCTTTCGTTGATAGAGGCCAAAAGATAAAACTAATCCAATCACAGCCATGATTAGTGAGATGACAAACGCGGCTTGATACCCGTTTGTTAACGCTGCCAGGTGGTTAGCACCATGACCTGTTGATACACTGGTAGCTAAGGAAATTGTTAACATCACCACTGCTGTACCCAGTGATCCGGCGATTTGGCGAACTGTTGAGCCCGCTGCATTCCCGTATACAGACAGTTTGTCTGGCAAAGCATTGATACCCGCCGTGAATGTGGGCATCATCACAAATGCAATGCCGACCACTCGAATCGCGTAAGCAACCATAACCAGCCATAAGGCCGTCGCGTGCGTAAAAAACATCATTGGAATCGTGCCTAATATGAGGATCGAATAGCCAACTAATGATAGATGATAAATGCCGAAACGATCGTAAAGCCGGCCGGTAATTGGGCTCAACACACCCATTAGTAAAGCACCCGGTAACATAATTAACCCAGAAATCAATGCGCTATCCCCGCGGACATTTTGTAAATACAGTGGCATCACTAATTCAACACTGAGTAACGCAATGTTACTTATAGAACTCAAAATTGTTGTTAGTGAAAATCGATGGCTGCTAAACACGCGCAATTCAATCAGTGGGTTATCTGTATGCAATTGTCGATACACAAACATCGCTACGATAACAACGCCAACCAGTAATGCCAGCAGTGTCGTTACCGTTATCTTACCAGCGTTCCCGATATCAGAGAGACCATATAGCAATGTGCCAAAACCTAAAGTTGAATAAATCAGTGAACGCGCATCAAGTTGTGTCTGACTGGTTTGCGTCACATCCTTAACGAAGAAAAATGAGGCGATCACCAGTGCGACTGTTAACGGAATCAGGATGCCAAACAGATCACGCCAGCCGGCGTTGTCGACGATCCATCCAGATAACGTCGGGCCAAGTGCTGGGCCAAACGAAACGACGATCCCCGTCATTCCTAAAGCGGCACCCCTTTTTTCCGCAGGATACAGCAACAATGTCACATTTTGAACCAACGGCATTAGCGAACCTGCTGCCACAGCTTGAACAATTCTAGCTACAACCAGCCACCAAAAATCATTCGCCACATAGCCAATAATTGATCCCAACAAGAAAATTGAAAGCATCACAAGGACAGTACTTCTTACTGAATAACGTTTAAATACCCACGCAGAAATTGGAACCATCAACCCCGCCACCAGCAAATAAGCGGTGCTTAACCACTGAGCTGTTGCTTGTGAAATATCAAATGCCTTCATGATACTCGGTAGTGCATTGTTAATGAGCGTTTCCGTCAGTAAAGTCAGGAAAGCACCAAGTAATAGAACAAACATCATTAATGTGCGCCTGTACGATTTTAAATTATTATTTTTCATCTCAAATCTCCTTCGCTTTTTGTAGCATGCTACATATTTGTGTAAAAACATGAACCTACAGATTTTCGATCATTCGGTCCATGAGTTGCATCAATTGTTGTTTTTCCTGAGGTGTCAATCCTTTAGTCGCACGTTCATCAACCTCTTGCAGATTTTGCTCCAAAGCGGTGATGTGAGTCGCCATGAGCTGTTGTCCCTTTTCAGATAACATCACTTGCACTTGACGTTGGTCGCTCGCCAGCGGTGTAGTCGTGATCAGGTCAATTTGAATCAGCCGTTTGATCAGACCGCGCGTCGTTGGGTGGCTCAACATGAAACTCTGCTCGATGTCTTTTTGCGTAAAGATTCGTTCTGGCCGGACAAACAGCATTTGTAAAATACCTACCTGGGCACCGGTAACGCCGGGAAGAATTTCCGCAACACGCTGATTTAGCTTTTTTTCAAACTGCGTATTTAGCATTTTAACTTTCGCACCTAAATATGGTGGGGTAAGCTCTGTAGTCATGGTGTGACCTCCTTTACGTTTATGTAGCATACTACCTATTTTTATAATGTGCAACTTTTTTGAAAAAAAAGATCAACTCACATTATGAATGCATTTCATAGTAAGTTGATCACTTTTATCTATTATTCTCTGTTGCTAACTACCAAATTTTGGCTACTTTACTTTCCCAATAATTCCTTTAATTCCGCGATGTGTTTGTCCAATACGGCAAACGCATCGTCCAAATATTGCCGTGACGTCACGTCCACCCCAGCCTGTTTGATTAGGTCAATTGGCGCCTGTGAGCTACCAGCCTTCAGAAAGGTCTTATACTGATCCAGTGCACCGGGAACCTTGCGATAGATGCGGTCAGCTAAAGTCGTCGCCACTGCCATGGAGGTTGCGTACTGATAAACGTAATAATTCATGTAGAAGTGAGGAATTTCAGCCCAAAAGATATCCTGATCACTCGTCTGTGTGACAGCTGGACCGTTGTATTTTTTTAAAAGTGTTGCAAACGCCGTCCCTAATTTATCTGCTGTTAACGGTTCTCCGGCTTCGACCGTTTGATAACACTGATGTTCAAATTCGGCATATAACGTCTGCAGATTAACTGTGCCAATGAATGTTCGAATAGACTGTTGAAGCAAATATGCTTTAATTTCTTTATTGTCAGCATATTTATCCAGCATATAAGCCATCAATAAATTTTCGTTGGTCGTTGATGCAATCTCCGCGGTAAAAATTGGATAATTAACGTTCTGAGCTGCCTGTGTTTGATCAGAAAAATAAGACTGCATGGCGTGCCCTGACTCGTGTGCTAAAGTTGTTAAACCATCGTAGTTATCTGACCAGTTCAGTAAAACATACGGATGGACACCGTAGACATCAATCTGATAGCCACCGGAATATTTACCCACATTTTCTGCAGCATCGATCCAGCCCTCAGTAAATTCATGTTTCAACCCATCAACATAGTCGTCACCCAGGATTTTTAATGCATCTAAAGCAATTTTCTTAGAGTCTTCAAAGGTAAATTTTAAGTTCAAACTGTCCAGTAACGGAGCCGCCCCATCGTAACTGTACATGGTCTCCAATCCTAAAACGTCCTTACGTAACTGTTTGTACTGATGTTCACTGCCCAAATGATTATGAACTGTTGTAACCAGTGTATCGTAAACACTTTCTGGAATTTCGTTTTTAAACATTTCACCTTCACGAGCAGTCTTAAAATTATGTAACTGATTTTTTATAACCGTACCCTGCAAGTGGGATGAGAGAACTGCTGCAAACGTATGTTGTAATTTTGCGTAGGCCCCTTCGACTTTTTCAGATGCTTGCTTACGCAGTTCACGATTCTTGGACTCTCTAAAAATAGAGTAACGAGCTTGCGTTAATTCAACCATTTTGCCATTTTCATCTTTGATCTCACCAAACTTTATGTCGGCATCGTCGAGGCTAGAATAAATATCCTGTGCGCTGTCGAATACGCTCCCACTTTTCGCCAAAATTTTTTCTTGATTGGCGGGCAAGACATGATCACGATTTCTCAAATAGCTCGCTTTAATAAGACGTTTATAGTCTTGTAGACGTTGTTCTTCATCTAAATATTGATTAAATTTTTCTTGCGTTAGCGCCGCGACTTCTTCATTCACAAATGCCACTGCCGCAGTTGCAGCCGTTTCCACGTTTTGCGCCTCAGTGATTACCTTGGCCCCCTTTGAGTCCGTCGTATCACTGTGATAGCGTAATAAACCGTAAACATAAAGTCTGCGCAGTTCCGTTTCTAAATCAGTTTCTTCACTAACTGTTTCATACAGCGTCGTTGCAGATTCCGTCACATGCCCCTCATGTTTACCAAACGCAACTAACTTTTCTTTAAAGGCTGCAGCAGCCGTTTCAAATGCGTCATCATTCTCATATAAATCTTTCAAGTTCCACTTCAGCTCGTCCGGTACCTCTGCGCGTGTTGCTAATTTTTCAGTCATAATGATGTCTCCCCTTTGCCTTGTATGTTTGTATCTTACCAACTGGGCGAAACCGATTGGTGATTATTTTCATAAGTGAAAAAAATACCGGTTCAAAGTTGCTAAACCGGCATTTCGCATAATTCTATTTATACTTACTTTCCCAATAATTCCTTTAATTCTGCGATCCTTTTGTCCAACACGGCAAACGCGTCATCCAAATACTGCCGTGAAGTCACGTCCACCCCAGCCTGTTTGATCAACTCGATTGGTGCCTGTGAGCTACCAGCCTTCAAGAAGGTCTTGTACTTATCCAAGGCACCAGGCACCTTGCGATAGATGCGGTCAGCAAGTGTTGTTGCGATTGCCATCGACGTTGCGTACTGGTAAACATAATAATCGTAGTAGAAATGAGGAATGCCAGCCCAACCTGAATTGGCCTTTTTGTCGACGCTCACTGCCGGGCCAAGATAATCAGCCTGCAATGTCCCATATAGTTCATCAAGGTTGTCAGCTGTAAGTGCCTGACCCTTTTCGACTTGTTGATAGGCCTGGTGTTCAAATTCAGCAAACATTGCCTGAGTATTAACGGTCCCAATGAAAGTTTGGATCGATTGCTGAAGTAAATAGGCCTTGATTTCTTTATTGTCGGCATTTTTTTCTAACAAAAAGTCCATTAACAAATTTTCGTTTGTTGTTGAAGCAATTTCAGCCGTAAAGATTGGATAGTCAGAATTTTGTGATGGCTGATTGGCGTTTGTAAAGTATGACTGCATCGCATGCCCAGACTCATGAGCCAAAGTCGTCAGCCCATCGAAATTATCCGACCAGTTCAACAGAATATACGGATGCACATCATACACCGCGTTTTCATAACCACCTGAGCGTTTACCGACATTTTCGGCAGCATCGATCCAACCTTCCGTAAATTCATGCTTTAGGCCATCAAGGTAGTCGTCTCCCAAAACTTTAAGCGCTTCTAAGACGAGTTCCTTTGACTCCGTAAACGTAAACTTCAACTTTGGGTCACCCAATAATGGTGCCCACAGGTCATACTTGTACATTGGGTCCAGACCCAAAGCATCCTTTCGCAAAGCATTCATTTTGTGCTGGCCGTCTAAATGTTCACGCACGGTCGCAATCAGCGTATCGTATACGTCCTCAGAAATTTCGTTGCCAAATAACTCACCTTCACGAGCAGTCGCAAAGTGGTGTAGTTGGTTCTTCAACACTGTCCCATCCATGTGTGTTGATAGCGTCGTCGCAAACGTCCGTTGTACGGCATCATAGGCTTTGCGAGTCAAATCACTAGTCCGTTTGCGTAAGTCACGGTTGGTAGATTCACTAAAAACCGCCATGCGTGCACGGGTCAGTTCAACCATTTCACCATTTTCGTCTTCAATTTCACCAAACTTCAAATCACCATCATTCAGCATTGAAAAGGTGTTTTCCGCGCCTGCAAACACCTTGCTACTGGCCGCCAAAATCTTCTCCTGTGCAAGTGGCAACATGTGATCATGACGACGGATAAAGTTGGCGACGAGGAAACGGCGATACTCTTTCAAACCTGGCTCTTCAGCCTCTAATGCATCATATTGTGCTTCAGTCAGCGCGGCAACTTCTGTTTCAAAGAAGCTCATCTGTGTGTCTGCTTGAGCGGCGACTGTTTGAATTTCACCAATTAACTTTGTTCCTGTCGCATCCGTCGTGTCACTATCATTACGAGCACTCGCATAGAAGTACAGGCGTTGGACCGTATTATTCAGCTGATCGACTTCACTGACAGACTTTAGGAGCGTAGCACCCGAATCAGTCACATGGCCTTCATTTTTCTCAAAGTCACTGAGTGCAGTCTTGAATGTTTCCATGGCGCTTTCAAACGCCTCATCGCTCTCATACAGGTCCTTTAGATTCCATTTTAGTTCGTCCGGAACTTCCGCACGAGTCAATTGTTTTTTAACCATAGTCGTATTTCCCCCTAATATGACTATTAGTATAACAGTTTTCACATTACATTTTAATCATTTACTTATTTTAAGATTGTTATCAAATGGTAATCGTCTTATATCTTTTGGTGTGGGCAAATTCTATAATTAATT
>DMZB01000042.1 GCA_003482405.1 Lactobacillus sp.
GTTTAAGGCGGCCTCATGGCGCTGCGGTGCATTTTCGTCGAGTGCTGCCTGAGCAATATCGCCACGTAACGCAGCAGTCAGGTTGTGATTGTAATCGACAAGTTCCTGCGTGATGGGCGCGTCCTTGTAACGATTAAACAAACGTTCAATGTAGCGCATCGCATCTTTGCTATCTTTTGGTTGGTAATAACGATCTTCTGACACAGCCGCCATCCTCTCTAAAATGTGTAATGAATTCAGTTTAACGAAATTTATCGGTTAAGTAAATGATGGTTTAACACCAGTGTGGCAGGCAGCTGCACCAAATGTGAAACGCTGGTAGGCAACATCCTGAAAGCCGGCAGTTTTAAACGCATCGGCTAGGGCGTGGTAGTTTGCAAACGTCTGGGTGGTGCGTTGTAAGTAATCATAGTCATCATGTGCATGAGCAAAGACTTGACCAAACCAAGGCATAATTCTGCCAAAATACCATTTCCAGACAGTCTTAATTATTGGTGTTGTTGGCTGGGAGCTTTCTAAACAAACTAGCTGGCCACCAGGCCGAAGAACCCGCAACATTTCTTTGAGTCCAGCCTGCAAATCAGCCAAGTTTCGCATACCAAAGCCAATTGTAAGTAAGTCGAAGCTGTCGTCAGGGAACGGTAAGTGAAGCGCATCACCAAATGTAATGGTTACTTCGTGAGTTAAATTACTGTCACCGGCTTTTTGTTGTGCAAGCTGAACCATTGCGGCACTGAAATCAACGCCAATCACCTGACCATCACGGCCAATACTGTTTGCTAATGCAATCGTCCAATCACCGGTCCCACAGCATAAATCGAGAACTGTGTCGCCTGGTAAAAAGTGTGTCTGCCGCATTGCCTGTCGTCGCCAACGGTGCTGAAGGCCAAATGAAATAATGTTGTTCATTCTGTCATAGTCTGGGGCGATTCGAGTGAATAAGGCCTGCACACTGGCCGGATTTTTAGGGGTACTTTGTGTCAATTTGCTCACCACCAATCGAATAAGTTAAATATAATCCCTGAAAGCGCACCATACAAGCATTTCAATACTTGCCCCTGTTTCACAAGTTTATCGGCGGGTATACTAATGGCAGAGCATGGACGCCAAGAATACGTGGTGCTTTTTTTCTACTACTAAGCGCACGAATAAGTCCGTGAATTGCAGACAGGTCGGTTACACATTTGAACAGATACACTGAGGGAGTTTATTAAATGCTGACGCTATTTATGCTGATGATGCAACGGGTTGGACTGATCATCATCCTAGCCTTTATTTTAGTGAATGTGAGTTATTTTCGGCGGCTTGTTAAGGCTGATGACACGTGGGCGGCGAAGGGAATCTTGGTTCTTATTTTCGCTACGTTTGCCATTATTTCAAACTTAACTGGGGTTGAAATCACGTCGCATAACACGTTAGTTTCTACCACATGGTTAACTGGTTTACCAGCGACGGATTCAATCGCCAATACCCGGACATTAGCCATTACCGTTTCCGGGTTGGTGGGCGGTCCCATTGTTGGCACAACGGTTGGGTTGATTGCCGGTGTTCACCGTGTGATTCAGGGAAACGGATCAGATCTATTCTACATATTTAGTTCGATTATTGTTGGTTTTTTGTCGGGGATGATCGGTAACCAGTATTTGAAGCGCAACCGGTATCCCAGCATGATGATGTCGGCGTTGATTGGACTGACAATGGAATCCGTTCAAATGCTGTTTATCTTTATTTTCAGTGGGCCAGGTTTTACTTTGGTGCGCCTCATCTTCTTCCCAATGATGATTTTAAACAGTGCCGGAACGGCCATCTTCATGTCGGTTATCTCAGCTTATATGCGCCAAGAGGAACAATTACGAGCTGTGCAAACCCATGATGTGTTGGAGCTGGCGGATCGAACACTGCCGTTTTTTAGTTCTGGCTTAAGCGAAGCTAACGCACAACAGGCGGCAACGATTATCCGCCGATATACGAATTTTGATGCAATTGGGATCACCGACGCGTCAGATGTGCTCGCTCACGTGGGACCAGGCAGTGACCATCACATTCCCGAAAAAGAAGTGATGACCGACCTTTCCAAACGGGTAATTGCTACCGGACAAATGCGGATTGCGCACTCCAAGGCTGAGATTGGGTGTCCACATCCAGGCTGTCCACTGGCAGCCGCCGTGGTGATTCCGTTAATTGTGCAGGGGCATGTCATGGGAACACTCAAAATGTACTTTACCAATCCTAAGGACTTAACGCCGGTTGAGGAACAGTTGGCGACTGGATTGGCATCGATTTTTTCAAGTCAGTTAGCATTGGGTGCTGCCGAGGAACAATCCAAGTTAGTGAAGGATGCTGAAATCAAGTCGTTGCAGGCGCAAGTTAACCCGCACTTTTTCTTCAATGCAATCAATACAATTTCAGCCTTGATGCGTACCGATGCAGATAAAGCACGAACGCTATTATTGCAATTATCCACTTATTTTAGGACGAATTTGCAAGGGGTTCGCCAAACGGAAATTCCATTGCGCCAGGAACGTGAGCATGTTGATGCTTACCTTTCACTTGAACAAACGCGTTTTCCCGATAAGTACGACATTATTTTTGATACACAGAGTTCAGATGAAATTTTAATTCCGCCATTTACGATTCAGGTGCTGGTCGAAAATGCGATCCGTCATGCGTTTGATGACCGTCGCTATGGTAATAAAGTGTGGGTGAGCGTGAATCAAAATGAGCGCTACACCAAAATTCGCGTGCGCGACAATGGGTTTGGCATTGACAAGACAATGTTGCCGCAACTTGGCCACCAAGTGGTAAGTTCCGAGAATGGCAGCGGCACTGCCCTGGAAAACTTGAATACCCGGCTCGTCGGACTGTATGGCCCACAAAGTCAGTTACACTTTGACACCGATGTTACTGGTACCACTGTTAGTCTATTAATTCCAAGCAAGCAGGAGGCAATTCATGAAAGTACTCATCGTTGATGATGAACCGTTGGCACGAGATGAACTGGAATATTTACTCAAACAAAATGTACTGGTAGATCAGGTGGCACAAGCAGAGTCGATTGGTCAAGCCATCACTCAGCTACTGACGACACCAACCGACCTCGTGTTTTTGGCTAACTCTTTAAATAACGAAAATGGTTTTGCATTGGCTGAAAAACTGAATCAATTGGCAACACCACCGTTAGTCGTTGTTGCACAGGCGTAA
>DMZB01000276.1 GCA_003482405.1 Lactobacillus sp.
GTCTTGAGCAATGCATGCTTGCCCTGCCTCTTCAACAACTTCGTACCTATGCGCTCCCTATTCCATACATCGTAGTAGCGCCGTTGTTGCGCTAACGTGATGATGGTTGCCATACTCTTTAAGTAGTCGCTCCCACTAACGACCTTTGCTAAGGACGCCTTCCGGAAAACGACGAGCCCGTCCAGTTCACCATCAACGTTGATGGCCTCAACGAGCACAAACTTTTCATCCTGCTGAACGACGTAACCAACGCTAAATTGTTCGTTGGTGCCCTTCGAATAGATTTCAACGAGTTGTTTATTTTTAATTGCTTTAGCCAAATCGTCGCGAATCGCACTCATGCGTGTTCCCCCATTCAATGATCTCCGGCGCAAATTACATGGAAAATTTATACTACGCCACCATATTTTCAATATCCATCATACCACTTATAAAAGTCGGAATTCAAACTGGGAATCCTAGAAATTAAACTGTTTATTACGCTAGGATGAATTTGTTAATCACTTCGGCCAGCGCATCGTGATTATTATCAGCTTTTGTCACGTACTCGGCGGTCGCCTTCACACTGTCGATCCCGTTCGCCACGCTAACGGGCAGCCCAACCACTTTTAACATCGATAAGTCGTTACCGTTGTCACCACAGGCAATGATTTCATCCGGTGTGATGCCCAGGCGTTGACCGAGTTGCAGGGAAGCACTGCCCTTATTGATACCGGCCGGGTTAAATTCAACGTACCGGTCCGAAGAGTAGGTGACCGATAACTGGGCCGCGTCGACGCGACTTTCAACGTCTGCCCGCATTTGCTTCCGGGCCGGCATGTCGGGGAGCGCCATAATAATTTTCATAATATCCATTGATTTGAAGCGGCTAAAGTCCGCATCCGTTAAAATTTCAAATTGGACGCCGCGATTTTTAAGGTAGGCGCAATCTTCGTCACTCGGATGGTAGATGTACAGCACGTCCTGCGTGTACACGTGGGTGGCCGCAATTGGATTCGCAACCCCGGCCGCAAAGACTTGTTCACCGACTTCGTAAGGCATCGCGTTGACCACGATTGGCCGGTTACCCTGGTTTTCAAGAATTAAACCACCGTTATAGGAAATTGAGTACTGGTCGGGCTGGTCCTTTAAGTGCATTTGGGCCAAGTCGTTTTGAAAGGAGGTGTAGCTCCGTCCCGAATTGGGGACAAAGTAAACCCCTTTCGCCGTCGCCGCCTGAATCGCGGCGGCGTTCTTCGCGGACAACGTCCCGTCGTCATTCATCAACGTCTCGTCCAAATCACACACAATCATTTTATACATTGTCATCAAAACCCTCTCACAATTTAGTTTCCCCAATGGTTTCACTTTAGACGAGTATTGGCGGAAATGCAACCGCTGCCAAGATGTATTCCACATACCTCGATATAGGTGATTAAAAAATCAATCAGTCCCATCACTTTTTCTTTGAACAACGTTCGCTTGTTTCAATTTTGATAACAGGGTCATTAAGTAAGCTAAATCATAAAAATGCTTAATCATAAACACCGATTCTGCATGTTCTAACCAGGTCGCGTCTTCTGCATTCAAGTCATCAGATTTGAATGCGCCATAAATTGCAATCTGATTTGAATACAACGTCTCCCCCATCATATCACCAACTACAATTCCAAAATCAGTCACGTCATAGTACTCAGCTTTTTCGACAATCTTTGGAATTTCAGTTTGATCGTTCCATTCCAGATCGACCATTTCACTTAGTTGGTTATCAGAAACTAACGAGGCCAAGTTGCTTTCAACGTTTAATTGTGGGCCGCGATTTAAGAACCAATCGGGTTGTATTAGCATCTCACCAAAGAAGATCTGTGCTTTGAGTGGTTCGGGGAGTACGTTAGATGGGTAACTGTATGATTCAAATTCTTTTGGATTTCTGGCAAGTTGTGCCGCTTTTTGATCCATAATTTTAATAATAAAATTAATCGGGTGGTAGCGGTAATTTCCGGCCTTATTGGCACCGATATCAGCGTAGGCTTGTCTAGTAGAGCGCCACATTAAATTATAGATTTGACCTGGCGTATAAGTTACTAACCATCGATTTAAGCTTTCGTTTACTAAATCAGCTTCTTTTTTAGTTTTAATCCGAAAATGATATTCATAGATATAATTCTCAAATACATCTGCCATTACCGTTAGCGCGAGTTCTTGATATTGGCCAACCACTTCATCTGGATGAAATTCTAATCCGGGATGCGGATTTTTAAGTAAATCAAATAATTGTTGTTCACTAAGTCGATCGTCCGTGACCCAGACGTGCCATTTGGCCAGATCCAGCCGAAACTGAACCGACCGATCGCCAGATTTAAAATCAGAGAACGTATCCACACTACTTTTTTCGGAAAGTTGAATTAAACCAGCATGAAACAATTCCTCAATCCGATCCAAAAGATCTGGATCATCAGTCTCTTCATCGTATGGGCCAATCTCAGCCAAAGATTTAGCGCTCAGCGCCTGTAATAAACATGATAAATTCAAGATGTCTTTTACCGAAAGCGTTGCATATCCAATATTGACCCGACTCGCGTTATTGTCCCTAACCACTGTCCTAAGCTCCTTCCTGTCTCTTATAACCTACTGACGCTGCCGACGACCTGCACCGTGTAACTATCGATGG
>DMZB01000252.1 GCA_003482405.1 Lactobacillus sp.
ATCACAGTCTGTTCCGGCGTTAATGTCTTCATATCTTTAGGATTAACCAACAAGTCATCAACTGGCAGCTCCAATTTATCCAGTTTCATGGCCGTCCGCACAATTTTTTCCAAATCGTGACCCATCAAAACCACTTTTCGATCCGTGGCAGCAGCGGCATCAAAAATCTGTTGCATCCGTAAAATATTAGATGCCACACTGGCAACGATAATCCGCCCGTCATGGGCCGCAAACTGATCTTTGACGAAATTGCTGATTTGATTTTCTGTGGCGGAATCACCATATTGCTCAGCACCAGCGGAATCACTCAATAAGGCAACCACACCATTTTTGCCGATCTCGCCTAACCGCGCCAAATCTGTTTGATAAAATGGTGCCGCAGTCTGGTCAAACTTAAAGTCACCGGTATACACAACCTGTCCCAGTGGCGTTTTCACGTCAATGCCCAGGGATTCAGGAATGCTGTGTGTCGTCTTAAAGAAAGAAACGGTCTCTTCACCAAAATCAATTTCCGTGTCAGCGTCGACCACGTGGAAGTCATTGAACTTCTTTGACTGTGGGTCGTTTTCCACATTCAACTTGGCCAATTCAATTGTTAAGTTAGATCCAAATACGGGGACGTTAAACTCACTGACAAAGTATGGTAAAGCACCAATTGCATCTGCGTGGCCATGAGTGAGAAAGACACCGACGATCTGGTCTGCATGCTCCCGCAAATAATTCCAGTCAGGAATGACAATGTCGATCCCTAATAGCTCATTTTCGGGATACTTCAATCCACAATCTAAAATAAAAATATCATCATTAACTTCTAGTGCGTACATGTTCTTGCCGTTTTCGCGGACACCGCCAAACGGAATAATTCGAATTTGTTTACTCAATCTGTTCACCTCATCATTTTACTTAATTGTTTCTCTGTTAATTTTGTCATTTTTTCTAGTTTTAACGACTTGTCTATAGAGCATTCGATAATCAGTTAGCCATGTTTCAGTTAACCGTGATTATCAAACACCGTACGCAAATAGCTTCACGTCGCAAAACTGTTGGACGTGTCTAAAGAGGCAGCAACCCCACAAACTAGTGAATGAAAAATTATGTTTTCTTCGGGACAATCAGTTACATGTAGCTTATCATATTCCACGGCAAATGCCAATTGATCGCCCAATTGACGGCGTTTTATCCTATTGTTAATGGTTGATTGATTACCCATGCACCAGATAAACAAAAAAGAGCCACCCAAATGGGTAGCCCTCCTCACACACTTCGGTCGAACAACGATTACCGACGAAGACCCAACTTTTGAATTAACGTCCGGTAACGTTCAATATCCGTGCTACGCAGGTAACGCAGTAAGTTACGACGGTGACCAATCTTCTTCAACAAACCACGTTGTGAGTGGTAGTCGTGAGTGTGCACTTGTAAATGCGCGTTCAATTGGTTGATGTCAGCCGTTAAAACTGCGATTTGGACCTCAGCAGAACCGGTGTCGCCTTCGTGACGCGCGTATTCTGTCATGATCTTAGTCTTTTCTGCTTGTGTAATTGCCATGGATAAATCCACCTTTCAAATATTGTCACCACATACCGAGTCTACGCCAAGTGGTGGCGATAAACTAAGTAAGGGTCGTGCTTTTGCACGTTTAATAGTGTATCTAATCAAGCCCACAATTGCAAGCAAAACCACGCCTCATCTTGACAGGTCAAGTAAATTTCCTTGACGCAACTACATTTATTTATTGCAATGACTGAAAGGCTCTTGTATAATGATGACTGTTGAAATTTGTTTGACGTGGGTCAAACGCTCCGGAGGTGAAATTAATGCCAGTTACTAAATCAGCCATTGCGCGTGTGAAAACTAACGAAATTGCTCAAGCACGTCGCGTTGCTCAATTGAGCGAAGAACGGACTGCAGTTAAAAAGTTTGAAAAAGCTGTAACTGCTGGTGCAGACAACGTTGAAGAATTATACCGTTCCGCGAGCGCTGCAATTGACCACGCCTACTCAAAAGGTTTGATCAAAAAGAACAAGGCTTCTCGTGACAAGTCACGTTTAGCTGCTCGCCTAGCCAAGTAATTTTTTGAACCATCATCGTTCGCGGTGATGGTTTTTCTTTAGTCATTTTTGCACTGCGGTGTAGACTCTCTCATCTGATCTGGCAGACAACCTCATTTAAAATCTAAAACGATGCAGCAAAAGAGTGGAATATAACGCGATTTGTCCCTCTCTAGTAACATTAAAGCCGTCTATGAGTGTGAATTTCTCATAGGCGGCTTTTGATGTTAGATGATATGGCTACAGAATTCAACCTTATTCAGCGAAGTCGATAAAACTCAAATGTCTGGATCAGGCTGCTTGATTCGTAAACTGTAGCATAAATAAGTTAAACAACAGCTCTGGATCGTCACGACTCTGTTTGAGCTGGGTCTCAATATTGATAAGTCCTAAAAAGGCTCTGCTCAAATCCCGTTGTGAAAAATGACGATCACTTTGGATGGCCAATTTGACACGATAAGGGTGTACCTTTAACTGTCCCGCCAGCGTGCCTTGACTTAACCCACGACTGGAAAGCACTTTAACTTGAAGTAGCAAGCGAAACTGACTCACTAAGACTGCATTGATTCGCAAGGGTTCCTCGCCAGTTGCTAGTAGATCGTGATACAGTGTGACTGCTTGTTTAACTTTTCGTGCCAGGACCGCAGTGACTAGGTCAAACACATTATCGTCCAACGACTGTGTTACTAAACCCGTTACAGCCGTCACAGTGATCAAATGATCCTGAATGGCGAATAATTCTAACTTAGTCAGAGCCGCCATCATTAAAGAAAGATCTGCTCCCGTGCGCTGAATCAAAGTATCCAACGCGCCAGCCTCAAATTTAAATCCGTCCTGGGTGGCCTGTTGCTCAACAAATCGTCTTGCGTCTTGCTCACTTAGTGGGGATGCATCGACAGTAACAGCCACCTTTTTAAGCGTTTTAACCAGTTTTTTACGACCGTCGAGTTTTTCATAGGGCGCAAAAATCACCATGATTGTGGTCGGCTCCGGATGTTCAACAAACTTTAGCAATGCATCCAAATCATGATCAACTTTGGACTTACTCTTTTCACCCGTTAAAAAAAACGGATTATCGATCATAACCAGCCGATGATCACCAAAAAAAGGCATCGCCATCGCATCATCCAAGGCAACGGCCACTGGCGTTTGCACCATGTCGTAACTGCCCACATTCATTTGTGCCTGATCAGCTGGAATGACAGCTTTAAACTGCGCACGAATTTGATTCAGAAGATACCGTTCCGTGCCTGTAACGAGATATAAAGGTTGAGTGTTCATCTCCTGTATTTGACGCGAGAGCTCCGCAACTTTCATTCTTAACTTTCATTCCTTTCATCAGATTGATATCAAAGCAATTATTCAGCTCATTAACTTGGGCTGTTTTTTATTTACCCTTACAAAATCTGTTTACATTATACCCTACCGGGGTGATCCTGCCACTGGATTACGATATGGTAGCATCGTTTCCCAGTGTGCCTGACCACGCCAGTTGTAATTATACGTAATCATGCCGACATCCGCAGTATTGATAGCCGGTACCCTGTTTTCCGCCAGTGTTGTTAACGTCGACTGTTTTGGATGGCCGTAACGATTTTCTCGGCCAGCTGAGATGATGCCAAGCTTGGGCTGTAACTGACTGATGAAAGCAGGCTCACTAGCTGTATCGCTACCGTGATGGCCTAATTTCAAAACATCAACGCGTAGTGTCGGATACTGTTGTAAGATCTCCCGCTCACCGACCCGATCTAAGTCACCAGTAAATAAAAAGCGGGTCCCGTTACGGATGGTACCTAAAACAACGGAATCTTCGTTGCCACCAGGTCCCGGCCGAAACGGATGATAAACCGTAAACGGCAATCCGGCGTACTTTTGACCTGCGATAAGCTCCACAACTTTTGTATGCTTTAAAAATGGCGCAATTTTAGTTTTAAAGCCACGCGATTGTCGCATCCCCGCTGGTATCGTGAGCTGATGGACAGGCATTAATTGCAACAAACGACCAACATCGCCAATGTGATCAGCGTCCTGATGACTACAATTCACATCATCGATCTGACTAATGCCTCGGCTGTGCAAATAATTGACTGTAACCGTCTCGACCGTGGTCTGATTCGTCGTCTGTTTGGCCCAGGCCGGCTTCATAAAGCCAAGTTTGCCGCCAGTATCGATCAAGGATACGTGCTGGTTAAAGGGTGTGCGTAGCAAAATGCTATCACCCTGCCCGACATCGATAAACGAAACTTCACCATCTTGAGGCAGATGGATCCACATAAATGCTCCACCGTAACATAAAATCAGCGCCACTAACCAACGTTTTCGATACTTAAACCGACGTTCATCAATAGCTAACAGGGTCACAATCAAACAAATCCATGTCAGTAGCGTCGGCAATTGACCAAATGTAATCATGCCGGGCAAATTCCCCAGCCAGTTAATGATTCTACTAAAATTCAGTATCAGCAAATTGCTGAGCGTGGTCAGTAATGAAATGTTTCCGCCGACCAGGGCACCTAATATCACAACTGGAAAGATAATCCAGCCAAATAAGGGAATTACCAGCAAATTGACAGGCGTACTGAGCAAATGAATTTGAAAAATTGAATGTAGCACTAACGGTAAGCTGGCAAGGTTCATTAACCACGTTTGCCACCACGTTTTCTCGTTGGTCACGTAAAGTAGTGTAAAAGCTAACAGATAACTCAACTGTCCACCCAGTGTGAGTAAAACAGCTGGTTGTAACAATAATCCACCAATTAACGACAATCCCCACATGTCTAATCCGCTCACGTGCCCGCGTCGCCCACGATTTATCAATGGCATCAGCAAAGTCACTTCACCGATTAGAATTGCCCGAACCAAGGTTCCTGAGCCACCAGCGATAATTGCATAAAGGGGCAAGCCAGCCGCTAAGACAATTTGTGAAACTTCACGTGGAATGCCACATCTGGCTAGCAAAAAGCGACATAGTCCGACCAGATAAACCACGTGCATGCCGGAAATACTAAACAAGTGCAATAGCCCCAACTGTTTGAGTCCATTATTCTGTGTGTAAAAATCAGCAGCCGTGGCTCCTAGAATCAAATTGCCCGCATATTCTGACAAGGGCGCTGGCAGTTGATCAAAGCGCTGGATGAGTTGTTTTCGCCACTGGTGCATTAAATCGCCAGGCCACTGCAAAAGTGTTTGTGAGGCTGGCAAAAACGACCATTGCGTCATTTTCACAGTGCCGTGAATCCCAGTCGTTCGCATCTGTATTCTGCGGTCAAATTGAAGACGATTACGCGGGCTTTCCAACAGTTCATTTGTTCCCATCAGTTGCCAAGTTGTGGCAGTCACCACCGCTTTTAATTGTTGGGCGGTCGCCTCACTTTTAAGGTGTCCAAATGCACGTACCCGCCGGCCCGCCGAGGTGAGGCCCTGTACGCTCACCGTATCGCCATTAACTTGAATCAAATCAGGCTCAACACGCATTGTCAGTTGACGCGTTTGGGTGGTGTGCCAAACGTAGCGTTCGTATTGTTGATTATCGTGACTGAACCAAAATAGCGCTAGAACGCCAACGCTCAATAACCACAATAACTGAACGATTAGTCGCCTCAGTGTCCAAACACGTAAAACGAGATAAGCGATCCCAATACCTGCCCACCAAAAATGACCAACGACAACCGCGTTGACTAACCCCACCATCAAGGCTAAGAAAATCCATGGCGGTCGTGT
Organism: Lactobacillus sp.; assembly: GCA_003482405.1. GTDB lineage: Bacteria > Bacillota > Bacilli > Lactobacillales > Lactobacillaceae > Furfurilactobacillus. The sequence continues at coordinate 5,772 of DMZB01000252.1, forward strand.
TGACTCTGTCACTGTTGAGGTGTTGAATCTTGATGATCAGTAGTGAGAAAGTCAGCAACGTGAAACTGTGTTAAGGCATCTTCTGGAATATCGATCTGCTTGAGTTCAATCTGTTTCAATGTGACTAAATGCATTGCATAAGGATCATTGTGATAATTGCGCAAATAGTTAATTTTAGTTATCCCTGCCTGTAACAACATCTTGGTACATTGTAAGCACGGAAAATCAGTGACGTAAATTTCTGATCCGTCCGTGGCGATACCAAACTTTGCACACTGTAAGACCGCATTCATTTCCGCGTGAATCGTGCGCAAGCAGTGCCCATCAACCAAGTAGTCACCCACTTCCGTACAGTGGTCATCACCGGACACGGATCCATTATAGCCACCCGCAATCACCCGTTTGTCCCGAACGAGCACAGCGCCGACTGACAAACGTTGACAGGTGCTGCGGCTCGCTAACAACACGGCCTGCATCATAAAGTATTGATCCCATGGCACTCGTTTTTGATTCGTCATTATCTAACCTCCATAATTGTCCAAGTCTATGTGTTAAGACTAAGCTAGTCAGATCATTACGACAAGCTTAAATGCGGTTTTAACCGTTGTACCGTTTTTTCGCCAAATCCCGAAATTTGTTTGAGATCATCAATCGATTTAAAACCATTGTGTGCAGTGCGAAAATCAATAATCTTCTGGGCTTTTTTATCACCGACACCAGAAATTTTAGTCAGTTGTTCCTTCGTGGCACTATTGAGACCAATCGGTGCATTATCTTCGCCGGATGTCTCAGGATTAGCTGTTGAACCGGAAGAACTGGCAGAACCGTTGGCACCATTTGAAGTGCTGCCGGCTTGACCACCGTTAGGCATTGTTTCACCTTGCGCAGGAATATAGATAACCATCTGATCCCGCAAAAGTTGGGCTTGGTTCAGTTGCTTACTGTCTGCATCTGGACGCAACCCCCCGGCCCGATTGATTGCGTTGATAACGCGTAAATTCGCTTTGAATCGGTAAACACCGGGTTGATTAACCGCGCCTTTGACCTCTACCGTTGGGTCGCTTTGACCGCCTGGCTTAACTTAACCGGTGCTTACTGTCGTTTCCCCACTGGCAGAATGAGCGGTAGCCATCGCCGGCGTTCGCTTTTCAAATGTCGAGAAAGTCGACTGCTCGTCATTTGAGTCTGTCATGGGCCCTGAATGCGACTGATTTTGTTTGAGTAATAGCGTGCCCATGCCGCCCACAATCAGCATCACGGCTAGCCCACCCAAAAGCCAACCACGATATTGCCGCCAAACTTCGCGTAATGATTCTCGCCAATCCATTTTGTATCCCCCATCCTCTGCTCAACAATTCGTGTCTTTGTCTCGACACCATTAACATACGCAAAGGATCGGCCTTTATTTGTGAAAAGCAAAAAATCTCAACTTTTTTCGAGTTGAGATTTCGATAGTCGTTTTAGATTTCATTGACCAGCCATTATTTATGAGTTTGCAGGTACTTAACAGCTTGTTTAAACGTACTAACAGGCACAACTTTCATCCCTGGTGCATACTTTTTAGCTGTTGCTTTCGCCTGTTGATAATTAGTCATATGATTTTCTTCATACTTTAGCAGTTCTTTGCTTGGCTTTACATATGGTGCAAGGAAAATCTTTGCGCCAGCTTTATGGGCTGCAATAATCTTTTTATCAATCCCACCGATTTCTCCGACTGAACCATCCGGGCCAATCGTGCCGGTGCCGGCGATTTTTTGCCCATGACGAAGGTTCTCGTTAGTCAATTGTTGATAAATTTGAAGGCTAAACATTAAGCCACCAGATGGACCACCAATTTCGCCAGGATTAACTTCAACAGGAATCTTGGTGCTAACTTTAACGTTATCCGTCAGCGTAATGCCAATACCAGAACGTCCATCAGGCAAACGGATCAACCCAGCCTTGCTGGTTTTTTCTTTCCCATTGTGCGTGTATGTCACAGCCACCTTGTCAGTCAGTTTCCGTTTGGCAAGTGCCTTTTGATAACCGGCCGCTGATTGGTAATGAACGCCGTCAATTTTAGTGACGGTGTCGCCAACCTTAATCGTGTGATTAAAATGCGAGTTTTTCGTCACTGCTAGGACATAAATGCCTAAATAGCGTTTTGTATATTGTTCTCCAGCTGTCTTAAAGGCATTTGCAATCGCTTCATTGATTGCGCTTTGCATATAAAAGTTTTGCACTTTCGTATACGTCGCACCATTCTGGCCGCCAGTCACATCGGACTCACTGTCAATCGTTGCATGCGGATCTGCGTGCGCCCACAACCATGACATCGGCGTCGCCCGCTGCAAATAAACAGAGGTGATCATAAAATCACCTTTACGTTTATCTGGCCGCGTTGGCATGGTGACAAAATTTCGCAGATTATCTGCAGTCCCAGGTGTTTCAATATACTGGTTGAGTGGTAAAAATCGCATCACCAGTAAACCGATGACGACGATTGCGCCACCGAGCCACCAACCCCAACGTCTCTTTTTCATTCAATTACCTCGATTAATTCGCTCTATGCTTTTCCTGGTCGCGTTTGGTCTGTAAATGTGACCACACGGCTGCCGGAACAAAGGTTGAAACATCACCATCGAAATGGACGATCTCTTTTAGAATACTTGACGAGATCTGTGCGTTTTCCGGTTTTGCCAGCAAAAATACAGACTCGACATCACTCGCCAGATTATGATTCATGTTCGCAATGTCCCGCTCATAGTTAAAGTCCTGCTCGTTTCGCAATCCTCTAACCAAAAACTTGGCGTGATGATCATGCATGAAATCAACCGTCAATCCGTTAATCGTTTCGACACTCACGTTTGCCAACGGTGCCGTCACCGTTTCAATCATCTGAATCTTTTCATCAACATCAAATAACGGGCGCTTGCCTGTATTTGTCCCGACAGCCACAATGAGTTGATCAAACATGGCACTAGCCCGCTCGATGATATCCAAATGGCCGTTCGTCAGTGGATCAAAACTACCTGGAAACACTGCAATCTTGCTACTCACTACGACCATCCTCCTCATCTGTCGCCTCATACCCATAGACCATAACATCCGTAATGCCATAGTCTCGGTGATGCGTTTGTGTAAACGGTCCAAATGACTCAGGTAACTGGGCCTCTTGATTTGTTTCAGCAATGATTTGTGCGCCATCGTTCAGTAAACCGTTACTAGCCATAAACGTCAGGTTAGCCATGATTTTCTGCTTGGCATAGGGTGGATCCAGTAAGACTAAATCGAACGGCTGCGCCTCAACTGCTAAGCGTTTGAGAACCAAAACCGCATCGCCTTTAATCACCGAAAACTTTTCTGGTGCCTTAGTGACGGCAATATTTGCCTTGATCGTCTTAACAGCCTGATATTGATGATCCACTAACACAGCATGTGCGATGCCACGCGATACCGCTTCGATTGCAAGACCACCGGAACCGGCAAACAGATCTAACGCCCGTCCGCCCTCAAAATAAGGTCCAATCATGCTAAACATGGCTTCTTTAACCTTGTCCGTCGTTGGCCTCGTTAGGGATCCCGGGACCGCAGACAGTGGCCGTCCGCCAAATTCGCCTGCAACAACTCGCATTAGTTCTCCTCCGTTGTTGTTTTTGATGGATCCGTCGGCTCTGACTGCAACTTCGAAAGCGCGTCAGCCGCCCCATCATTTTCCGTGTGGGTTACAAAATTGGCGTTAACACCGTGTCCGACAAACGGATCAACTTCAGGTCGTTCGCTAACCATCACACGCCGGACAAATGACAGCTTGCTGATTGCTTGTTGATTTTTTTCAATATCATCTTGATTCATATAAATGACAACGTAGTGTAATTTTTTGGAAATGTAATCAATATCACCAAAGCGACGTAACTGTCTGACCTGTCTCAGATTGCGCACAAATACGTGAAGTGCTTGACGATGTTGTGGCACCAGTGGCTTAGTTTCATGATCCACGAACGCATCCGTGAGATTGGCACGCACAGTTGTGGCCTCCTCACTACGAACTGGTACAACTGGTGTAACTGGCTTAGTCGCTTCAGACTGATGCGCTGATCCAGTATTCTTTCGCACTTGCGGTCGTTTAGCGTGCGTGTCTTTTGTCACGTTTGGCTTATTTGGCCTAGCCGATTGATTGCGGCTGTGTTCATTACGGTCAGAGCGTGTCATTTCTGAACGTTTTGCGTCATTTCTATGAGCATTTTTTTGCTCACTATGTTCACTGTGAGGCTC
>DMZB01000344.1 GCA_003482405.1 Lactobacillus sp.
TATCACAACTATTCTACTCTTTGGAGTTTGTTGCCTCTGACTTCAATACCAGTATGGCTGCTGAAAAGGTGCATGTTTCACAGTCGACAATGAGTAAATCAATTTTACATTTCGAAGAATCTGAGCAAGTTCAACTCTTTACTCGCCACGGCAAACGTATTACTGGGCTTACAAACGCTGGTGATACGTTTTACCATGATGCAAAAAAAGTCATTCGCGATTACGACCATATGATGACACATGTTCATTCAAAGGAAACATTGGCCGGAAAAGTAACTGTCGGAATAGCTTCTGCAGTTCCGGTTTCTCATTTTTCAAGTATTTTACCTAAGTTTCGCTTAGAGCATCCAAACATCAAGATTGAAGTACACGATCAAGGTGGCGAGGTTCTTCAGCAACAGTTGTTACTGGAGAGAATAGATTTAGCTTACGTTGTTGCCCCACTGCGCTATGACTCCCTGGATCGGGTCAACCTCATTACAGATTGTGGCGCAATCGTTTTTAACCCCGAATTGATTAACGTGAATACTAGTATCACACTCAAGGAACTCTCAAAGCTCCCAATGGTGCTTCTAAGCACAACATTTACCATTCGAGATCAACTTGATACTTTGTTTGGATATGAGCATGTCTCTCCAAATGTCATCATGGAATCTGCATCAGAAAGTTTCCTTCTGCACGCTTGTCGTACACAACCACTAATCACAATTTTGCCTAGAGCAATTTTAAAGGGCTATCAAACATCAGGACTGTCAGTAATTCCATTGAAGCAATTAAACTGGGAACTTTTATCAACAAAATCCAAAAAGAACGATAATCCCCTTGTCGATGAAGTCAGGAAAATCTTCGACGCAGAAATAAAGGAAATCGGATAGCTTGATATATTATTTTTCGATGTTCTTTATGCCAAATAGTAATAACAATAACATAATTTAACCCTATCTTGTCGTGTATTCATGTATTTTCTACGTCACGATAGGTTGTTTTTTTACATTTTAATAATTTTTTCACATGTTGAAATCCACTTTTCTACTCGCTATGATTCATCTCGAAAAGAATGATACGACCATATACACATTAATCTTAATATTGGAGATGAAAATCATGCGTAAAATTCATTATGGTTGGTGGATTTTTCTTAGCACCTGCGTCATTTCATTAGTTGGTTTCGGCATGGTCGTCGATACCATCGGATTATTTTTCGATCCGGTTAGTGCCTCATTTCATATTTCACGCGCTGGGGTTTCCTTAATGGTCACTTTCCAAAACATTGCCTGTGCAATCACTTTATTATTTGCTGGCAAATTGATGGAAAAAGTTAACATTCGCTGGCTATTAACTATTTGTTTTTCAATCATTGGTCTAGGCTTCATTAGTTTGGCCTTCGCACATAACATTATCCAGTTCTATATCGTCTGGACAATCATTGGCATCATGCAACCATTTGCCTTAACTTTATCAATTCCTGTTTTATTGGGAAATTGGTTTCAAAAGTATTTGGGCACTGTGATGGGAATTGCGTTAGGTTTGTCAGCCATTGGTGGATCACTATTTAACCCCATTATTAGTTCAGTAATTACAAGCAGTGGCTGGCGTGCAGGCTGGATTTTAGAAGGTGCAATTACACTGATTGCTATTTTGCCCTTCACAATTTTCGTTGTTCGCTACAAACCCACGGGAAACACTAAACCTTTTGGATATTCTGAAGAAAATGCTAATCAAACCAGTACAACAAGTTTTGAAGGATTGTCGTTTAAGCAAGCCCTTCGAACTCCGATGTTTTATCTGATTAGTTTTGCTATGATTGCTCTTCAGTGGGTAGCCGGATTGGTGCAGCACGTCTCTCCTTATATTGTCAGCATTAATTTGCCTCTCACACTCGGTGCGACAGTTGTTTCAGGAATTATGCTTGGAGCAGCTGCAGGCAAAGTAAGTATCGGCTGGTGTCTAGACCACTTCAATAATAGAGCCGTCATTATTTTGTACTCCATTTTTGGTATAGTTGGATGGCTAAGCCTAATAGTAGTCCGCGCGTCTGGATTATTAGTCGCGGCAGGTTTCGTTCTTGGTTTGGGGCAAGGCATCATGTTGGTTTCCCTGCCCTACTTTATTCGAAAACAGTTTGGACCAAAAGACTACAACAATATTTTGTCAATTATCTCAATGTTTGGTAATTTTTCGACTGCTATCGCCGTTTCAGTTAACGGTAGAATTTTTGACATCACTCGATCATACAATATTCCGCTCATGACTAATGGTGTTCTTTACGTATTGGGTGGAGGTGCTGTAGTTTTATCAATTGTTCTATCCAGTCGATACATTAAAAAACTAAATAATAACGGTAATGACACACAAAAGAATTTTTAATGATGGGAGTAAATATGATGGATCTATCTAAAATTAAAACGATCGGCAACATTGGTGCAGGAACTATGGGTCACGCCATTGCATTACAATTTGCTATGCATGGTTACAATGTTAACGTATTAGATACTAGCCAAAAGGCACTAGAGGTTGGACAAAGGCACATAAAAAGTGATATTGAAACATTCACAAATGCCGGTATCTTGTCAGAGTCTGCCGAACAAATTTTAAACCGCTTGAGTTTTACCACGGACTATAAAACCGCTCTCGCTAACGCAGATTTTGTTATAGAATCGGTTGTTGAAAAGATGTCTGTCAAAAAAATAGTTTGGCAAGAAGCCGAAAAGTACGTTGCAGATAACACTATTTTAGCTACAAACACTTCCGGATTGAGTCCTTCTGAAATTCAAACAGTACTCAAGAAACCAGATCGATTTGTTGTTGCTCATTTCTGGAATCCAGCACAGCTAATGCCACTTGTTGAAGTTGTTCCAGGGCATAAAACAAGTCAAAGCACAATCGATACAACAGTGCATTTGATGAATCATATTGACAAACATGCGGTTGCTCTAAATAAAGAATCCTTAGGGTTCGTTGGAAATAGAATCCAATTGGCTGTGTTACGAGAAGCCTTCCATATTGTTGACGAGGGCATTGCTTCTCCAGAAGCCGTGGACGACATTATTAAATATAGTCTTGGACGTCGTTGGAGCTTGGTAGGTCCAATTGCTAGTGCTGACCTGGGTGGACTCGACGTGTTTAGTAATATCAGTTCGTACCTGTACGCAGATTTATCTTCCGAACAGGGAACGGACCCAACACTCAATAAAATGGTCAGTGAAAATAAATTAGGACTTAAAACCGGTTCAGGATTTTTCACCTGGGACGGTGACGCCGGTAAAAACATTGTGAAAGAGCGCGATGAATCACTACTAAAGTTGTTAAAAGCTGATTTAGAAAAATAGTTGTGAGCGCAAGAAGGCTGTATTTTGACTGGGTGGTCAAAATACAGCCTTCTTAGTTTCAAACAACGTTTTCGCTTATCATCAGTAAAAAATAAACGCGTTAAATGCAATGCTAATTAATTGAAATCAAATTTGTTTTTTGGGGGATGGTCTCTTACAGCCTCTCCACCGCCCATTTCGGCGTTTCGCCATTCAGCACTCGGACGACTTCGCTCGCTGAGTCGACGGCCATTCGGGCCATACATTCGGCTGTGTTCGAGGCAATGTGTGGTGTGAGCAGGACATTGTCGAGTTGGTAGAATTCGCTGGTAAGTGGCAGTGGTTCTTCATTGAACACGTCCAAGGCGGCACCACGAATATCCTTGTTCTTTAGTGCGGCAAGCAGGTCATCTTGTTGCACGAGTGCGCCACGGCCCAAATTGATCAGCACTGCCGAATTTTTCATTTCGGCGAATTCAGCCTTGCCAATCCCTTGTTTGTTGGCGTCGGTCACGGCCATGTGCAGCGTGACGACGTCGGCCTCGCGAAGCAACGTGTCCCGGTCAACGATGGTGCCCAATTCGGAGGATTTTACAAACGGATCGTAAATTAGGATATCCATGTCCAGTGCGCTGGCCTTCTTAGCCACCATTCGGCCGATACGACCAAAACCCATGATACCCAGCTTCTTACCTGCGAGGTCGAAACCTTTGTGTTCGCTTGGATAGCCAAAGTTGCCCTGACGCATTTGCGCTGAATCATTCGTCAGATTCTTAGATAAGTCCAAAATCTCGGCCAATGTTGTTTCGGCAACGGTGGCTGCGTTAGCTGTTGGTGTGATGGTCACCCACACGTTCTTATTTTTCATAAAGTCGACGTCCACGTTATCATAGCCGACACCATGGCGGGCGAGTACCTTTAAGTTTGGCAAACTTGCGACTGCCGCATTATCAAACGGCTCAGTCATTAACACTACACCATCGACATCTGGTGCCTGTGCCACAATCGTTTCAGACTTTGTGTCTGGCAATTCCACAACATCCATCCCGTGTTCACGTAAATAATCTTTACCTGCCTGTGATAAATTTGCAGGAATTGCGACTTTTTTACCCATAATTTTTCACCCTACACTTTCTATGTTCGTTTTATCTCAACAAATACCCGCCATCAACAGGAATAACCGTCCCGGTGATGTAATCTGACGCCGCACTGGCCAGGAAGACCGCTGTTCCCATCAATTCAGACGGATCCGCCCAGTGTCCCGCCGGAATGTGCGCCAGAATTTCGGTATTGCGGCTTTCATCATTTTGCAATGCCTTGGTCATCGGCGTGTCGATATAACCTGGTGCAATCGCGTTCACCTGAATATTGTCGGGCGCAAGGGCGTCGGCATAAGCCTTAGTTAATCCGACTACACCGTGCTTGCTGGCAGTATAAGGAAAGATAAATTTGCCGGCTCTGAACGACTGCATCGAGCCAATATTGATGATCTTGCCACCCTTTTGTTTGGCCATCACCTTTGCAACGGTGTGAGACAAGAAGTAGACTGCGTTCAAATTTAGCGCGATCACGGCGTTCCAGTCTGCATCCTTATAGTCAGCCCACTTTTCGCGCCGTTGCATCCCCGCGTTATTGACCAAGATATCAATACGGCCAAACGCCTGTACCGCAGCGTCCACAATTGTTTGCGGTGCTGACGGTTCTGTCACATCGACCTGCACAAAACTAACCTGGCCATCCGCTGATTTTGCCACATCGCGAACCGCATCCCAACCTTTCTCTTCGCGACTGACAACAACCACGTTTGCGCCCGATACCAACATCGCCTTGGTGTAGTAGAACCCAAGTCCGGAAGCACCACCAGTGACAATTGCCACTTTATCGTCCAAACGGAAGCTGTTACTACTAAATTCTTTTTCACTGTTCATTGATTGATTCCTTTCTATACACTGACTGTTTACTGATAAATGAGCCGATTGAGCATCAGCTGCGGAATAGCAATTAAGATTATTTTGTTTTTGGCAAACGATTACCTAAAACAATTAAACTCATCATAAAATGTCTTTTTGCAAAAGTCAAATCACTTAAAAGAACAACTTAACCCTGGAATAGTGACATTATCACTTCAACTTGCAACCTCCGTTGTATTTGACAATAAATACGCCAACTGTGTATCATGTAATCAAGTTTAGGCAAACGGTTACTCAATCAAGTTTTCAAGGAGCCAACATGAAGAAAAATATTACAATTAGTGAAATTGCAGCCATCACCGGCGTTTCGACCGCAACGGTATCGCGATTCTTAAATGGTCATTTTGAACGAATGTCTGCGGCGACCAAAACAAAAGTGCAGGACGCAATCACACAAAATAATTATCACGTGAACCGCCAAGCACAATCGCTCAAAATTAAGGCCACACATCTTGTTGGCATGGTTGTCGCCGATGTGACGAATATTTTTTCTTCGATTCTGTTCAAAGGCTCCGACGAAGTTTTTGAAGCGTTTGGCTATCAGATTCTGTTGATGAACTCCGATAATTCAAAAGACCGGGAACGTCAGCAATTAAAAAAATTATTAGACCTACAGGTTGATGGCATCATTTTGCAACCAATCAGCGAAGACACGGCGGACTATACATTTATCAAAGACGCCGGCATCCCTACTATCGTCGTAGATCGTGCCATGCAACCTCAGATTTGGCCGCTCGTCACGACTGATAATCACGCTTATTCAAAGTTATTAACGCAACTATTATTGCGCATGGAGTATCAACAAATTGTGGTGATTAGCGAAACTCTAACCGGCAATTCAGTGCGAACGGCGCGATTCCAAGGTGTTAAGGACGCTGTGACTGATTCTTCAGTGGTGGTCAGCTTTGTCGCGACCTCCGCCGGGATGACTAATGAAGCGTTATATGCCAAACTCATCGCAGCAACGGATAACTTCAAGCTCAAAACTGCTATCTATGCTCTAAAAGGGACCGTCTTAATTCAGGTTCGGACCATGCTAACAAAATTTCACGTTCATGTGCCTAATGATGTGGGTTTAGTGGCGTTTGACGATTGGAATATTGCAGAATTAATGGAGCCGCAGATCACGACCATTCAGCAGAATCCTAATGAGATGGGGGCACAATCGGCCAAGCAACTGCTAGCAAGTTTAAATTCTGACAACCAAACATCAGCTTCGGTCACCTTAGTTGACAGTGATTTGAAGATGCGTCAATCGCTGAAATAATTGCTCATTTTTGATACTCAATCCAAGCAATTTTGGTCCTCTATGAGTAAACTAGCGCTATTAAATCTCAGCCAAATTCAAGGGGTCAGAACTTATGAAGCAACCACAGCAACCAATTTATGAAACATTATTAACCGGAATGCTCCTCGCTGGCGTCGGCGGTTATCTAGATGCGTATACCTACATTTTCCACGATGAAGTATTTTCAAGTCTTCAATCTGGGAATGTAATTTTACTCGGATTGAATCTGGCGAACGGACACTTTACTCAAGCATTAGCATATGTAGCACCGATTTTATGTTTCACATTAGGCGCCGGACTAGCCAATTTAATCGAACAGTTTTTCCACCGACCCGGTGCCGTCATTTGGCAGGAATTGAGTATTTTAGCGGAACTGTTAGGTATCTTAGCAATCGATTTGCTTGTTGGCCTTTTGCCTGGCGCGGTTGTTACCAGCGTCCTATCGCTATTTGCAGCCTTTCAAGTACACACCTTCCGTGTCATGAACAACCATCCTTACAACACCACCATGACAACCGGAAACTTGCGGACCGTTGGTGCTGCACTACTAAATTTGGTCTTCAGGCGCGGTAAAAAAGTGACAAATAAAATTCTATTTCGTGACAGTTTCTGGGTTGCGGCGAGTTTCGGTATCGGTGCCTTTCTTTCAACACGTTTAACCCGCGTCTTTGGCACCCAATCATTACTTGGCAGCGTACTTACCCTGATCGTTGTTCTCACCTTGATGGTTTGGGACCAACAACGCGGTCGTGCTTAATTCGTTTTTCAAGAAAAATGATACAAAACGCATTAAAAACGGTCATTCTCGAGCAGTTTTGCTACAAGGAATGACCGTTTTTGTCGTTTTCTTCAGTGTTTAATTCGTCCGTGTAGCCCGCACTTTGGCCGACAAACGAGTCGTACCTGACTTGATCCATTCTTCCAATCGATGCCCTTCAATCGCAAAACCAAATGAAACAATCCAGCCAATAATGTAGGTCACCGTCACCCTCAGACCCAGTGCACGGGCGCCATTCCAACCGGCAAAACTTTCTACCTGCCACAACAAATTCATCCAGAACACGTTACCGAGAAAGGCGCGATAAGCGTAAATTGCTAGAAAGTGCACGACGCCGAGTACACGCGATTGATGTTTGATTAGCCATAATGCGAGCACAGCAATCAAACCGATAGCGCTGACGGAAAAAATCACGCCTGCTGGTTTTAAGTATGGTGCGTTTGCAAACGTCACGGGGGTGCCAAAGCTCTCTAATTCGACATTACTTCGCCACCATGACCAAAGAAAAGTGATTGCAAATACCCACCACCAACGCGCTAACAATGGCTCAAGTTGCGTTCGAAACGACCAGAGTAAGATACCGCCGATAGCGTACAACAAGAAACTGGGAAACACGCGATCTAACAGATACCAATCTTGATTACGCGGACCGTTAAAAACTTCAACGTCATAAATGGCGACCCACCAGACATAAAACATTAACGTGCCCAGTGCTACTGCAATGCCACGGCCAGTGTGTCCTTCAAGCAACTTAGCCAATCCAACAAACAGCGGCATGAGGACGATAAACTGCAACATCATCGTGTTATACCAAAGGTGCGGCGCGGCGTTGCCGTTAACAAACTGCCAGTTGAAACTGATCAGATTATGAAACGGCGTGTGCTGCTGTAACCCAGGCATTAATACGAGGTAAGCCAGCGTCCACCAAACGGTTGGTGAAAATAAGGCCACCCACTGTTTCTGCAGATAGGGTAAGTACTCGCCATGAAATGTACGTAACGATGTGGTGCGCACTGTGGTGTATAAAATGCCAAAGATAAAAGCGGGTGCCGTAAATTTAACGAGGTCGTAAACCGCGATCAACCAATTCTGCTGCGCCAGCGTTGGACTAACCTTGAGCGCAAATCCGAGGACTGTTTGCAACATCACGGCAGTACAAGCAAACACCTTGAGAAAATCGCCAATGTCGGTGCGATTGGGGTCATTTAATTGTAATCGTTTCTCTTCAGCCACACACAGTCCTCCTTTCATCAAACAAGTTATTACTGACCATTCTACACGACCATACAAACGATAACAGCCGCCAAAGTAATTACGTTCGCTAACATCAACAGACCAGTTTTTAAAATAGACTTAATCAGCGAACCAATTAAGACGTTAAGCACCGTAACAACGGTCATTTATCACCATCCATCTTAACCTTGTTATAGGCCAGTTAACCCCTATCGCTTGAAATTAACGATAACTTTTTGTATGTTAGTCGATAATTTAACTTATCTTTGATTGCAGGAGGTCGCCAATGACAAACATTGAATCTACAAACACACAGCCACACCAAAATAAAATCATCAGTGTAACCATGAAGACCTTAATGTCATTTTTTGGCATTGCTATCTTATCCTTAGGCACCACATTTTTACGTGAAGGCCAAGTCGGTCTGGACCCCTTCACCGCCTTAAATACTGGAATGGCCGCTAAATTTGGTCTCAGTTTAGGTACATATCAGCTTGCTGCAAACCTCGTCATTTTTGTTTTCATTATCATTTTGGACCGAAAGAAAATCGGCATTGGGACCGTGCTTAACATGGTGTTGGTCGGCTATGAAATTCAGTGGTTCTCCAGCATTTATAAGACACTGCTACCTGGCAGCGTTAACTTGTTTTCGATTATCGCCGACGCCATTGTCGGATTGTTGCTCTTTACGCTTGGCGCCTCACTTTACATGACTGCCGACCTTGGTGTTGCACCCTATGATGCAATTGCGCCGATTGCCTCCGACCGTCTACACATTCAGTACCGTATCGTCCGGATCATCCAAGATGTTCTCTTTATGTTGGCAGCCGTTCTGGCCGGTGGACCCGTGGGGATCGCGACGATCATCGTGGCCTTCTTCACTGGCCCACTGATCACCTACTGGAACACTCATGTTAGTCAGCACGCCGTGACCAGCATTAACCGTTTTAGCACGCAACCAAACATTAAAGGCGTCGGTACAGAAATCGTCGAACTTGGTCGCGTAAGCTACAGTGCAGTTTCCCATGCCTACAAAATGACCGTGCACACTCAACAACGTTTGTCTGGCTATTCCAACGCAGAACTCACCGGTCGACTGAACGCCACTAAAACGAACCTGGATAACGCCAAACAGATTTACGACAACATGTCCGCTCAGTACGAAATGCTGAAGAATGAAGCACAACGGCGGCATGACGAAAATGAGGAAAAGAAGTAGAGATGAAAAAAGGACTATCGCAACATCGTGTTGTAATAGCCCTTTTTTCATTACACTTCTCTGTTACTTTAGCACCCGCCATGCACCCTCGAGCATATCGAGGATTGTCTCCAGTGGCACTCGAATCGGGTCAACAGTCTTATTGCGCACTGATTGCGCGTACCTCACCAGTGTGTCATACGCGATTGCCATTAGGACATAGGGGTCTGTATCCCGGATGATACCATCTTTCATCCCCTGCTTCACTAGTACCGTCACTCGGTCAAAGTCCATCTCTGCTTCTTCGGCGGAAATGTCGATCTGCCCGAAAATGGGCGAGTTTTCATATTGCGTAATAACGTCCATTGCTACTGGATTCTCAATGGCAAATTGATAAATAATCCGCGCGTATAGCTTCATATTGGCAACAACGTCTGGTTGCTCAGTGAAATGTGCGTTCATATAATCGTTGACACTATTTTTCTGCGCCAGAAAAACCTGTTTGAGCAAATCATCTTTGTTCTTAAAGTACAAATAAATATTCGATTGTGAGATGCCGGTGCGCTTGGCCACCTTCGCCATGGCAATACTGGAAATGCCTTCCTCAATCACCATGTGCGCCACGACATCAATAATTTCCCGTGGCCGTTGTTCATTCTTTGTTCGCATGTCATTCATTATAAAAGAATGGTCGTTCCTCGTCAATTTATTATTTATTTGCATCTTTGTGTTGACAAAGAACGCTCATTCTTTTATATTATAACCATGCTCATTACGAATGAGTTTTTCTTTTAAGCCTAAAAAGAACGATTAATCTTTAATAGTCAGTGCCCAGTTGCGTTTGATTGACTTCACATCCGCCTCTGCCTACATTGAGTTTGTACACAAACGAAATTTACAGATTACCCGCTCATAAATAACGAAAAACATAAAGGAGATCTTCACTATGACTAACCCTGTTGCTTTAATTACTGGTGCTTCGTCTGGCATGGGCAAAGCTGCTGCCATTCAATTCAATAACGCAGGTTACATCGTGTATGCCGGTGCCCGTCACCTCGAACCGATGACGGAATTGGAAGCCCAAGGCATCCACATTATGAAGCTGGACGTCACTGATAATGCTTCTAATAAAGCATTTGTAGATGCTGCATTGGAAAATGAGGGCCGCATTGATGTGTTGATCAACAATGCCGGTTACGGTTCCATGGGTGCAATTGAGGATGTCGCCCCCGCCGAAGCCAAACGTCAATTCGACGTCAACGTCTTTGGTGCTATGAACCTGGTTCAGCTAGTACTACCCACCATGCGTGCGCAACATTCCGGTAAAATCTTAAACAACTCCTCTATTGGTGGGCAAATGTACTCACCGCTTGGCGGTTGGTACTATGCTTCGAAACATGCGTTGGAAGCGCTGAGTGACTCACTGCGTTTGGAAGTCCAAGACTTCGGCATTGACGTTATCATTATCGAACCTGGTGGCACTGCAACCAACTGGCAAAAAATTGCGGCCGATCACATGTTGGAAGCCACGCCTAAAGACTCGCCATACCGCCACCTGGTTGAAACCTACGCCAGCATGAACATGAACTTTAACGCGACTGCCGATGACATCGCACACTTAATGTTCAAGGCAGCAACGACGATTCACCCAAAGACACGCTATCAGTTAAGCTGGGGTGACCGTGCCCTCGTCATTGCTGTTCGCAAATTCTCATACAAGAGCGTTGACCGTGTTACCCGCTTGGTCATGCGTCTTGCCGAACGAAACTTATCCCGCAATCAGGCACCTGACGCGCCAACCGAATCCTCCACGACAGACGATTCGCAAACAATTTAAGACTGAATTTTTCGACAATATTCAATTTTTACTGCTTTAAATAAAACACGTTCACAACTCAAAAAGGAGAACTCTATTATTATGACTAAAACTGTGGCTTTAATTACTGGTGCATCATCTGGCATGGGCAGAGCCGCTGCCATCCAATTTCACAACGCAGGCTACACCGTGTATGCCGGCGCTCGACACGTCGAACCAATGGCTGATTTGGCCGAACAAGGTATTCATACGCTAAAACTCGATGTCACTGATTCCGCATCCAACAAGGCTTTTGTTGATGCCGCACTGGAGAATGAAGGCCGCATTGATTTACTCATCAACAATGCCGGTTATGGTTCCATGGGTGCACTTGAAGATGTCGACCTTGCCGAGGCCAAACGCCAATTTGACGTCAATGTGTTCGGTGCAATGAGCCTGGTTCAGCTCGTTTTGCCAACCATGCGGGCACAACATTCCGGTAAGATCATGAACGTCTCCTCCATCGGCGGACAAATGTATGGCCCATTGAGCGGTTGGTACTACGGATCTAAACACGCCTTAGAAGCGCTAAGTGATTCATTGCGTTTGGAAGTCAAAGACTTTGGCATCGATGTAATCATCATCGAACCGGGTGGCACCAAAACAAACTGGGCAAAAATTGCCATTGATCACATGTTGGCAGCGACGCCAAAAGACTCCCCTTACCGTCACATGGTTGAAGTTCAATCCAACATGGGCATCTACTTCACTGCTACGGCTGACGACATCGCCCACCTCATGTTTAAGGCCGCCACGACAAGAAACCCCAAGACTCGTTACCAGCTAACCTGGGGTGACCGTGCCATTGTCATCGCCGCACGCAAACTTTCCTACAAGATGTTCGATCGGATCCAGCTTCGTTCAATGAAGATGGCAGAGAGAGATTTGCTAAATGGCCGGCAAAATGAAACAGAGACGAACTAACAGGTAAGTAAATAAATTTGATAAGTGCGCCATTGCAAAGCGATCATTACAGGATGCTTCATGATTCATCCATAACGGTCACTATGCGATGGCGTTTTAAATTGTTGATTTTTCCAC
>DMZB01000343.1 GCA_003482405.1 Lactobacillus sp.
GAAGGTGCTCAAGATGCCCATGAAGCGGTGCGACCGACCAGTGTGTACCGGACACCGGCTGAAATGAAGCAGTATCTGACAAATGACCAGTACCGGTTGTACCAGTTGATTTGGAATCGTTTTGTGGCTTCTCAAATGACTGCAGAAGTGTCTGACACCATGACAGTCACGATTGATCAAAACGATGTTCAATTCCGTGCCAATGGGTCAAAGACTAAGTTTCCTGGATTTACTAAGGTATACAAAGGTGCAGCTGAAAAGGATAATGTTTTGCCAGACCTAAACGTGGATGACACGGTAAAAATGGTGAAAAATGATCCACAGCAACACTTTACTCAGCCACCGGCACGTTACTCTGAAGCTAACTTAATTCATGCGTTGGAAGAAAACGGTGTTGGCCGACCGTCTACTTATGCGCCAACACTGGACACCATTCAGCGGCGGAATTACGTCAAGCTGGAATCACGGCGTTTTGTGCCAACAGAATTAGGCGAAATCGTCAATGGCGTCATTGTTGATTTCTTCCCAGACATCGAAAACATTGAATTCACTGCCGGTTTGGAAGAAAAACTGGATGGGATTGAAAAAGGTTCCGAAGAATGGGTTAAAGTCGTTGATGAGTTCTTCAAACCGTTTTCGACAGAAGTTAAAAAAGCCGAAGACAACATGGAGAAAATCAAGATCAAGGATGAAGCCGCCGGTTTTGACTGTGATATCTGTGGCGCACCGATGGTCATTAAAATGGGCCGCTACGGCAAGTTCTATGCTTGTTCACGTTTCCCGGATTGCCGTAACACAAAGGCCATCGTAAAGGAGATTGGCGTTATCTGTCCGAAGTGTCACAAAGGTCAGATTATCGAACGTAAGTCCAAACGTAACCGGGTCTTCTACGGTTGTTCACGCTTCCCAGACTGTGACTTTGTTTCATGGGACAAGCCAGTTGGTCGTGATTGTCCTAAGGATGGTCACTACTTGGTTGAAAAGAAAGTCAAGGGCGGCAAACAGGTCGTTTGTCCAAACGGTGACTACGAGGAAGACGTTCAAAAATAGTTGTTAGTCGTTTGCAAATAAAGTTAAATCTGTAGTCGTGAGTCGCGCATCCATAATCTCGTGCTTAAAACACAAGATTATGGGTGCGTTTTTGTCTATGAACGGTGTAAAATACACACATGCGGTCCAGTAGACGGATTGTTAACAATTAAAATCACTCAATCAAATGAACAGAAATGAGGCATTCAGCATGGCATCGACACCCACTGTAAACGTAATTGGCGCTGGTTTGGCAGGCAGTGAAGCTGCTTATCACATCGCTAAGGCAGGCGTTCACGTTAGACTTTTTGAAATGCGACCGACAAAATTAACACCGGCTCACGAAACGGGTAATTTTGCGGAGCTCGTTTGTACGAATTCACTACGGGCTAATCAGATCAGCAACGCAGCTGGTCTTTTAAAAGCAGAAATGCGGCATTTAGACAGCATCGTCATTCGTTCGGCCGACGCTAATGCTGTTCCTGCTGGTGGTGCTTTGGCCGTTGACCGGGCACCGTTTGCGGAACAAATCACCAATGAGTTAAAGCAAATGGACAATGTGGAAGTCATTAGTGAAGAGGTCACTGCAATTCCTGAGGGAATCACGGTGATGGCGACAGGACCGCTGACTGCGGGTCCATTGGCAGAATCAATTAAGTCATTTACTGCTGAGGATGATCTGCACTTTTTCGATGCAGCAGCCCCAATCTTGAATAAAGATTCGCTGGATATGGATAAGGTGTACCTGAAATCACGTTACGATAAAGGCGAGGCCTCTTATCTCAACGCGCCAATGAATGAAGAAGAATACAATGCCTTTTACGAGGCCTTAATTCATGCTGAAACAGCGGACGTTCATGATTTTGAGGACAGCGATGTGTTTGAAGGCTGCATGCCCGTGGAAGTCATGGCTAAACGGGGCCGGCAGACGCTTTTATATGGACCACTAAAACCAGTCGGCTTAGAGGACCCCAAAACTGGCAAGCGACCATTTGCCGTTGTTCAACTGCGCCAAGATAACGCAGCAGGTGACTTATACAACATTGTTGGTTTCCAAACGCACTTGAAGTGGGGCGAGCAAAAGCGTGTCTTTCGGATGATTCCCGGTTTGGAAAAAGCGACGTTTGTCCGCTACGGTGTCATGCACCGCAATTCATTTTTAAAGTCACCAAAATTGCTTCAAGCGACGTACCAAACGCAGGCACGGCCAACACTATTTTTTGCCGGCCAAATGACAGGTGTCGAGGGCTACATTGAAAGCGCAGCCTCTGGTATCCTAGCAGGCATTAATGCTGCAAAACTCGCGTTGGGTGAAGCACCGGTTGCCTTCCCCAAAACAACGATGGTTGGCTCAATGGCCAATTACATTACGACGGCGGACGCAGAAAACTTTCAACCGATGAACGCTAATTTTGGTATCGTCCCTAGCTTGGATCACCGCATTCGTGACAAACGGGAACGCAACACTGCGGTCGCTCACCGTGCTTTGACTGCATTGGACGAGCTTTTACCGACGATTGGCGTAACACCAGTAAAAGATGATATTGAGCAGCCAGCCACCGAGGCGTAGGCGTTTGCTTGTAATAATTAGATTCTAGATTTAAACATGTTTCAAACTGAATTTGGGTGCACTGGTCTGCTACGTTTTCTTGTGACCTTACGCTTGTCAAGCCTTCGTTATTTTGCTAATGTTAGCGGTAACGAGGGTTTTATTTATGGCAAAAAAGGAACTTCAACCCAGTCAAAGTGATTTAGAGACTGATTGGGTACATTTGTTTTTGACCTATTTGCAAGCAGAACGTCGGTATTCTGCAAATACGGTCAAGGCTTATCAAGAAGATATTCAAGAATTTATTCAGTTTATGCTGGATAATGGTGGTTTGAAATCGTTTACGGCCATCGATCACTTGGACGTGCGCGTGTATCTCAGTTTTTTGTATGATGCACATTATTCACGCACCAGTACCGCACGTAAAATCTCGTCCCTGAGATCATTTTATGGATTTCTTGTGAAGAACGACCTGGTTAAAGATAACCCGTTTGTCTATGTGAATCTCAAAAAGCATCCGTCAACGTTACCGCGTTTTTTCTATGACAAGGAAATTGACGAACTGCTGAAGACGGCCAGTGGTGATGGCTCCCAACCACTGCAGTTTCGTGACCGGGCGTTGCTAGAAATGTTGTACGCTACGGGCATGCGGGTTTCAGAATGCGCGGGGTTACGTTATTCAGACATCGACTTTGCCACTCATATGATCTTAGTGCACGGGAAAGGCGACAAGGAACGCTACGTGCCGTTTGGCAAATACGCCGCAGATGCGGTGGCGGCCTACGAGAAGCAATGCCGAACGCCACTAATGAATCAATATCAGCAGCAACATGATTATGTATTTATTAATCGTTATGGACATCCGATTACGGGTGCCGGCATTGAATATGCCTTAAAACAAGTCATGAAGCGCAGTTCACTGACTGGTGATATACATCCCCATATGCTTCGTCATTCGTTTGCCACGACAATGCTGAATGGTGGGGCTGATTTACGGACGGTGCAGGAGGTGTTGGGGCATAGTGGTTTATCCA
>DMZB01000041.1 GCA_003482405.1 Lactobacillus sp.
TATGCCGAGCTCCGGCATCACTCTACACGTGCACCCAACTTCTGAATCCTGTGTATAAGCTGTAAGTCAAGTCATTCGCAAGACCTCCGACTGTCTCGCCTTACTTCTTATTGCTCGGATTCAACCCGAAGTTGGGCATCACTCTATTCTTCCATATACTTATCGTAAACGCTGGCGAAATCTTGATAAATGGCATCCATTGGCAGTGTTGTTTCATCACCGGTCTGCATGCTCTTGAAGTGAACCGTCTGATTTTCCAGTTCTTGTGCACCCACCGTTAATGTAAAGCGGGCATCACGACGGTCAGCCGATTTAAATTGCGCCTTGGGTTTGCGATTCATGTAGTCACGATCAGCACTAAAGCCGCTACGACGAATGGCCTGCACCAGTTTCAGAGTTTCAACGTTGGTTTCATCACCAATACCCACAACGTAAACGTCCAGCGGAGTTTCGATCGGCGTCTTTGTCTCAAGATCATCAAGCAGTAACATTAAGCGTTCCATGCCTAATCCAAAACCGAATCCGGGGGTTTCCGGGCCACCCAATTCCTCAACAAGGCCATTGTAGCGGCCACCACCACAAATCGTCATCCAGCCATGACCGAGCACGTCAGCGTTAGTTTCGATTTCGAAAATCGTGTGGTTGTAATAATCTAGTCCGCGAACCATTGTCGAATCAACCTCAAACGGAATTTTGAGGGCTTCCAGCATCTGCTTAACGGTATCAAAATGTGTTTGCGCAGCAGGTGTTAAGTAGTCAAGAATTGAGGGTGCATTGGCCACGATTTCTTGATCCTTTTTATCCTTGCTATCAAGGACCCGCAAAGGATTTTTGTGAAGACGCGCTTGCGAATCTTCACTCAGTTCGTCAAAGTGCGGCTCTAAATAATCGACGAGTGCTTTATGATAAGCATCACGCGTTTCCTTGTCACCGAGTGAGTTGACGGCCAACTTCAGCTTGGTCAAACCGAGGTGATCGAAGAAGTCCATCGCCATTGCCATGATTTCAACATCAACAGCTGGTGAATCACTACCAAACGCTTCCACACCGATCTGGTGGAATTCGCGTGTGCGACCAGTTTGTGGCCGTTCATAACGAAACATCGGTCCCATATAAAAAACTTTATACGGTTTTTCTTGTTCGGGTGCGTATAGTTTGTTTTCGACATAAGCTCGAACAACACCAGCTGTACCCTCAGGGCGCAAGGCAATATGACGATCACCCTTGTCGTGAAAGTCATACATTTCTTTGGTCACAACATCACTTGTATCTCCAGCGGACCGCGAAAACACCTCAAAGTTTTCAAACATTGGTGTCCGAATTTCGTGAAATTGATAATCGTTAAACAGCAATCGCGCCGTATCTTCAACGTAACTCCACTTTGCTGATGCACCTGGCAAAATATCTGCCGTGCCTTTTGGTCGTTGATATTTCATCTACTTGCCTCCAAATTGTGTCACCACAAAACCATTTATCAGAGCGTAAAAAAACGCCCCTGATTTTTCATCAAGGGCGCTTTTAAGCACGGTACCACCTTTATAAGTTCTCATGGTAACGTCTGCTGCGACGGGATTTTCATCCACCTAAAAAGTGTCTTCACAGCCTGAACCGGACAAGTTTTCACCAAACACTTGCTCTCTAAGCGGGTTTGAGTTGCTAGTAATCTTTCATTAACGGTTTTATATTATTTCTACGTGTTTAAAACTTAGTTTAGTTTTGCACAGATGTCAAGTCGAATCGTCGCTTTTTCAGCCCTTCGCGTTTGAATTTGCTATAATTGATATACTTTATTGAGCAGGGATTGAGAAAATGAAATTTTTAAAACACCGGTGGTTCCAACTCATCTTAACCATCGCCGTCACCATCACACTGGGTGTCCTCCTCGTCTTGCTGACACGAGAACAGACAGTTAAAGTTAGTGTTGATAACCTAAACGTGCGCTCCGGTCCAAACGTCAATTACAAAACGGTTCACAGAGCAAAATTGAACACACGGTTGACTAAAATCGGGGAAAAGAATCTTTGGTACCATGTTCGTTATGATGACCGCCATACCGGTTGGGTCGCCAGTTGGCTTGTTGACCGAAGAACAAACCTTAAACAAGCCACCAATCTATCGGAAGCAACCATTGTCATCGATCCTGGCCACGGTGGTAGCGATTCCGGCGCCTTGCATACGCTTGACGCGACCAGCAGTAAGTACATGGAAAAAACGTACACCCTGAAAGTGGCAAACGAGGTGGCGGCAGACTTACGGCGTCACGGCGCACATGTCATCATGACTCGTGACAGTGATGAATACGTCGGTTTGGCACCTCGGCCGGCGATTGCAAATGAAGTTAAGGCAGATGCATTCATTAGTATCCATTTTGACTCGTCGCCGGAAGAAAACCAGTCATCAGGCCTAACAACCTATTACTACCATAGAAAGCTGTCTATGGGGCTTGCAAAGGCCTTAAACAGCCAAATGAATCACTATCCAATGCCAAACAAGGGCATTGAGTTTGGCAATTTCGAGGTAATCCGTGACAACGAGCGTCCAGCAGTATTATTGGAAATGGGATACATCAATGATAAAACAGACTTCAAAACCATTTCCGGCGTAACGTACCCTTATCGTGTCGCTCATTCGATCACCAAAGGACTCACCAATTACTTTAGTGATGCTAATTAACCTTAGGAAACCAACCAGTTTGCTCAAGAAAGAAGTCTAATTATGAGAGATAAAACATGGTTCGAACAATTACCAATTCACCAATTAACACAGGTCACTGCCGTTCACGGCGGGGATGTCAATGAAGCCTACCGCTTGGAAACTGACTCGGGGACACAATTTTTGAAGGTACAGCCCAATCATCCACAAGCCTTCTTTCAACATGAAATCGATGGTCTGACCCTGCTCGGACAAGCTGCGACAGTTCCAGAAGTTTTAAATACCGGCGAAATTGACGGCGACGCCTTTTTACTGCTCAGTTGGATCGATGAAGGTTCGCGTGGCGATCAACGTGCGGTCGGTGAAGCGCTGGCAAGAGTCCACCAGTTGGTCAGTCCAAATCAACAATACGGTTTTGACCACGATTTTCTCATCGGTAAAATTCCAAAACATAACCAGTGGCAGGCTAATTGGGGCACTTTTTTTGTCACCCAACGATTGGATGCTGTCGTCGATTTAGCGAAGATCAATCACTATTGGAATCCGTCACGTGAAGCGCATTATCAGCGCGCCCGCAGCATCTTTTTGAATCTTTACTCAGACTATCAACCGCTACCATCCCTATTACACGGAGATTTTTGGTCTGGTAATTTCATGTTTGACAGTAATGGTGGTGCCGTTCTCATCGATCCCGACGTCTATTACGGCGACCGTGAATTTGATATCGGCGTCACGACCGTTTTTGGTGGCTTTGATGAAAACTTTTATAACGGATATCAGAGCGTCTTTCCCTTTGCAAAGGGCTTTGACCAACGGCTGCCGTTTTATCGCCTCTACTATTTGCTTGTTCACCTTAATCTCTTTGGTGTGACTTACGCAGGCGCAGTGGATCAAATTCTCAATAATTACTAGCGGCTACATCTCAATATAAACTTACTAAGATAT
>DMZB01000306.1 GCA_003482405.1 Lactobacillus sp.
CACGTTCGGTTTTGGCGACGTCACAGTGGTTGTAACGAGTAGATCTGCTGCAACAAAACTGTTAGATGGGTGTTCAGGCAACGTAATGACAACGCGACCCGTTTGCTTTGTGACAACCGTGTTGCCACGCAGCGGCCGGGTCGCCCATGCCTGTAACGCATTGACAGGCTGTTCAGGGAGTTGAATGGTCACGCGGACATTATTCAACGCAACATCCCAACCAGAGCCAATTACCTTCCAATTCAACCTGGCCGTATCCGTATAGTTTGTGACGACACCACGTAAACGGTAATGATAGGTAAACGTCGCGGTCTGGTCACTAATCTTATGAAACACCTTCAAAGTTAAGTTGTTTGAGTTATCTGTTCGTTGGTACGAATTGTTGCGGCCGTCGCTTTGTTGGGTCAGCGTCTGAACCGACCCACCCTTGTTTTGCACACTGACGGTTGGTGCATCAACACCCTTGATTCCCTGTAGATCCTGCTTAACGAACACACCGTTGAAATGCCCATCAAAATGATAGGTAATACGCTGTGTGAGGTCGGCATCCCCGTTTTTAAGCACGTTGACGTTTGCCTCATATTTGTTGATGGTGTATGAACCGTCAGCCTTCGCCGCCATTGGCAACAGAAAGACCATTCCGATCAGAACGATTAGACTCAGCCACCAGCGTTTAACTTTCATGATGGGTCCTCCCCCAATTAACTGTTACGACTATTTTACCATGAAGGCCACGCCAGTCGCCGTTTTGACGCTTAAGTGTAGCGAAGACGTGCAGTGGTACAGTGACAATGCTAAATTGTAATGAACCGGATCAAAAAAAGGAGACCCAATCGCCTCCTTACCACATGAATCTATTTTTCGTTAACCCGGATTCGAACCGAATTTACCATTATTCTTAAGCGCTGGGAATACTCGAAACAATTGTGTCATGTTCGTATCTAATTGCGTATCTGTCGGCGAAAATGTCCGAGTGTGCTCACCGTCACTGAAGGTCACGGTTGAATCAGACGTGTTCGGCCAATGAATGTGAAGACCGGCCTTCAACCCCGCGGCCAGAAGCGCTTGCATTTCAGGTGTAAACGGAGTTCCGGGTAACAGCGGTTTAGTGGAAATAGTCGAAGTTGAAGCCGTCTGATAACGTTCATTTGCCAAGGCACGCATCATGCTTGTCAAACTTCCGTCGCTGAGCTTGTTAGTCAACCGTGCGGCCAACGTGGTCTCTGGTTGATCCAACTGTGTCTGGTAAACTTTAATTGCCTGTATCAACTTCCCGGGCGCACCAAGCCCTGTTAACACACGTGTCATATCACTCATTAATTGTTCAGCCGCACTGCGATTGGACAGTGCTTCCGTCGGCTGTTGCATTGCCACCGCGTTATTGAGTTCGGCAGCCGCGGCTAGCTCCTGATCGATCGTACTGCCGTCAATAACTGTCACCAAGCTGTAAGTTAACAGTGCGCGCATGAAATCAACTTCTTGCTCATCAATCCCCAAAGGTGTGAACGGATTGGTATCAAAGACGCGAAATTCGAGATACTTGATACCGTTAGTCTCATAATCGTTCAAATTAGCCTGACCCTTAATTCGAACCGGTCCATAAAATTCCATCTGTGCATAGAGTTCGCCACGATTAATGGCGGTCTGCAGGTCGCTAACATGCTGTTGCAAACTGACATAAGAAATTGCGGTCCGGCCACCGTTGTTAAACCCAACTGCACTGTTGCGAATGCTGCGGACCGGATGACTCAACTCGGATGGCATTTGGGAAA
The DNA here is from genome assembly GCA_003482405.1 of Lactobacillus sp. Classification (GTDB taxonomy): domain Bacteria; phylum Bacillota; class Bacilli; order Lactobacillales; family Lactobacillaceae; genus Furfurilactobacillus. The sequence continues at coordinate 1,773 of DMZB01000306.1, forward strand.
AATAACCTTTTTCAGCAATTGGCGATGCGCCAAATAAATACGTCAGCAACCAACGTTGTTTGAGAAAGTTTTGCAACACCCGCCAGTATAGACGGTTGCTGACTTTCGCAACCGAGACGTGTTCAACTTGTGCCAGTGCCGCTACCAAATCTGGCGCCAGGCTAAAATTAATATGAACGCCTGTTGTTAAGCCATGGGCGATGCCAAACTTACCGTCCAAATAGTCACGATAATGTTGGTAATTGGGACGACCAAAATGATTGCGTACGAACAGCCTGTCCTCATGAGTTAATGCTGGCGGCATCGACAACAGCCACAGCCGATCAGACGATGTCATTTCACGCACAAACACAGCGCGAATCGCCTGTAATTCGGTCATCAACTGATGATCATCAATGAATGGATCTGTAATCCACTCTGTTTGCGTTTCCCCAAAATCGGTTTGCAAATTGGGATGAAATTGACGACTACCCAACGACTCTGGGTAAGGTTCATGACTCAGCTCGCCGTCCTCGTCAATACGTTGAGTTTCCACTTCAACACCCATTAATGACTGCCAAAGTAATGGTGTTAGATTGTTTTGTTTAAGTTCATCGATTAAATCGGCCATCTCACATCGCCTGCCTAATTTAGAATCAAAATATTAATATCGTTTGTTACCCATCATTGTAGTCAATTCGGATGATGACACCCAAACTAAAACACCTGAGAAAAGAAAGATGACAGGAATCTGCCAATTTAGCGGTAATTGCACTATACATTTTAGACGATTGCTATTAGCACTTTCGTGATAAACAAGCAGTATTTGACGGTTAAAAAATCATAATAGTTTTATCATTTTTCAAATATTACTTTACTTTTGGTAAACAATACTTTACCATAGTTTTTGAGGTGATCACCATCGCTAAACAATCTGGTTCTGGATTAATTATTACAAATAAGGTATACGACTATCGTGTGCTTAATCATCTTTCACAGACGGCTTTGGCCAAGGCTGTCGGTGTGAGCAAGCAAACCATTCTTGTCATGGAAAAAGGCAATTATTCACCGACATTGAAATTAGCGTTTGAAATCGCCAACTTCTTTAATGTCGAAATTACTGACATTTTTGGTTATAAACAGGGGGAATAACTTATGCAAGTAAAATCATTATCTGACATTCCGGACTTTATCTTTTGGCCACTTAAAAAGTGGACCGGGCAAAGCAATCTTAATTTCAATATTTTGGTTGGTATCTGTACACTTTTAACAATCTTTCTTCTTGTCGCTGGTTATTTCATGATGCGCAAAATTGGTAAAATTGAAGACGAACGAACAGCAACAATATATCTGGCAGCCGCATCAATTATGCTGTCAACCAGTTTTATTTGCGACATCATTTTCCCCAGTGACTATCTCATCGAGCAATTTCGCATGATTAAATACATTGTCATGATGCTAGCTGGCCTCATCTACCTAGTTGCAACCTACAGAAAAGAAATGCGCTAACATTTTTACTACATTTTCAAAATACATCTGAAAAAGAGTTCTTTGCCAAGTAGCGGATCATCGTATAGATTCCCGTCTACATTAGCAAAGAACTCTTTTGTTTCATATTATTGGTTATCAACCGTCGCGCGCTCACGTTCACGAATATGTGTGACTAGTTTAGCCGCCAGTTTGTAACGGTTGAACGGTGTCACAACATGCACACCGCCGAAACGATCACAAATTGCATCCGCAATCTCCTCAGCGATTTGCAAACCAGTCTCGTGCTCATTGCCGTCTATTTCAGCCTGCGCCATTCGAACTAGCACAGACTGTGGCAAGCTCATCCCAGCGACATGACTGTTCAAAAAATCCGCATTGCGTTTGGACATGAGCGGTTGAACCCCTACAAACACCGGAATCTTCACGCCGCATCGATTAAACGCATCGGCTAACTCATTGACCTTACCAATGTCAAAAATTGGCTGGGTGATAAGATAATCCGCACCACAATCAATCTTATGTTTGATGCCATTGGTTGCGAGCACGCCATCGGTAATCTTGGGACTGAACGCCGCCGCAACGCAGAAATTCGGTTTGTCGTCCAAATCCTTGCCACTTGGGCTAATGCCAGTGTTGTACTGTTTAATCAGTTTAATTAAACCAAGCGCATTAACGTCTCCAACCGAAGTAACATCACCACTTTTGGCAGGATCGCCAGCAATCGCCAAGATATCGTCAATGCCTAAACTGTGCAGCCCCATGATTTCAGACTGAATGCCGATCAAATTATGATCACGCGTCGTCAAATGAACGATGGGATGAATGCCGTACTGCAACTTTAGTTTTGCAGCGACAGCCACGTTACTCACCCGCACCGCTGCTAGTGAGTTATCTGCTAGCGTAATCGCATCGACGCCAGCATCACGCAAACGTTCAGCACCACGATAGAATGCTTCCGTTTTAAACGTCGTCGGTGGGTCCATCTCCACCAAAATACTTTTATGACCAACAGATGGATGTAAAAAATGATGTTCTGTTTGTAAATTTTCTGAATGTGGCAAACGTTGCTCACTGTCCGTTAACGTTTGTTGTCCTGCGTCAACCGCCATGGCAACGCCCCCTCTTACTTAGTTGGTTCTGCTAGACTAGCCCGCACTTTATCCCGTGCAGCAATCATGTTCTTTAACGCGGCCAGCGTTTCCGGTTCCTGACGCGTCTTCAAACCACAATCCGGATTGATCCAGAATTGATGCACATCGATGACCCGTAGCGCCCGCTCAATGTTGGCCTGAATTTCGTCGACAGATGGTACCCGTGGACTGTGAATATCGTAAACTCCGAGCCCGATTTCTTTGTCATAGTGCGTCTTTTCAAACGAACTGATGATTTCCCCATGACTCCGTGACGTTTCAATGGAGATCACATCCGCATCAAGAGCACTAATGGTGTCAATAATGTCCTCAAAGTCTGAGTAACACATATGCGTGTGAATCTGCGTATCGTCACGTACTCCGGTCGTCGTAATCTTGAATGAATAAACAGCTTCATCCAGGTATGGCTTCCAATTACGCTTCTTCAGTGGCAAGCCTTCACGTAAAGCTGGTTCATCAACTTGAATGATCTTGATACCGGCTTTTTCCAAATTGATAACTTCTTGACGCAAAGCTAAGGCAATCTGGTTTTGAACTTGAGCCTTGCTGATATCATCACGCACAAAACTCCAGTTGATGATGGTCAACGGTGCCGTCAGCATCCCCTTGACCGTTTTATCTGTCAAACTCTGTGCGTAGACACTTTCTTTAACTGTGATTGGCTTCGTGTAAGCAACATCACCAAAGATTACTGGTGGCCGAACCCCACGCGAGCCATACGATTGAACCCAACCATTTTGCGTGGCGTAGAAGCCAGTCAGTTTCTGACCGAAGTATTCAACCATGTCTGTCCGTTCAAATTCACCGTGAACCAGCACATCAAGACCGAGTTCTTCTTGAATGCCAATCCACCGTTTGATTTCAGACTTGATGAAGGCATCGTACTCAGCGTCCGTGATGTCACCCTTTCGCCAAGCAGCCCGTTTTGAACGCACCAGCTTACTCTGTGGGAAACTACCGATGCTAGTCGTTGGCAATAATGATAATTGAAGCTTCTTATGTTGCAGTGCAATCCGCGTTGGGAACGTACTGTGACGTTCAAACGTTTCGTTCGCCAGGTTAGCTTCGGCGGCGCGAACTTCAGCATTGTTACGGTGTTCGGATTCATTTAGGGCTTTGAGGGCAGCGGCATTCTTAGCAAATTCGTCAGCCACAGTCTGCTGACCGTCATTGGCTGCTTTGGTCAAAACGGCTAATTCATACAACTTTTCATCAGCAAAGGCCAATCCGCCGAGCAAAACGGGATCAATCTTGGTTTCATTTTTCGTGGTGATTGGCACATGCAACAGTGAGTTGGCGGGTTGTAACCAAAGGTGATCGTTATCAACCACACCCTGCAGCTTATTAATCAATGACAGTTTGTCAGCAAAGTTGCTGGTCCAGATGTTGTGACCATCAATAATCCCCGCGGCTAACACTTTGTCACTTGGAAAGCCGTCGTTCAAAACGTGTTGCAGGTTTTCACCATTGTCATGCACAAAGTCGAGTCCGATTGCCTGAACCGGCAGTTTGGTCACAGCCTCGTAAGGGTCAATACTGTCAAAGTACGTTTGTAATTCAATATTGACGGATGGTGCTGCCTGACGAAGCGCTGCTAAGGCTGTTTCATAAGGTTTAACTTCTTCATCCGTTGCAATCTTAACCAGTGTCGGTTCGTCAACTTGAACCCACTTCACACCTGCCTGTGCCAACTCCTTAAAGACTTGCTCATACAGTGGTAATAATTGTGGCAAGAGTTCGTCAACAGCGGCAGCGTCAAGATAGTCACCGTTACGTTTGCCCAACTTCAATAATGAGATTGGTCCCAAAATAACTGGCTTTCCATCGATGCCTAATTCTTCTTTGGCTTCCTTGTAGAAACGTAGCCAACGATTATCTAATAATTCAAAATGAGGCTGATCATATTCTGGCACGATGTAGTGATAGTTGATGTTAAACCACTTCGTCATTTCGGAAGCCACGGCATCCTTGGTCCCCCGCGCGATAGCATAGTATTCATCCAGTGTCAGCCGTTTGTGAAAACTGCCGTAACGTTCTGGCACGATGCCAAACGCCGCAATCGTGTCCAACACATGATCATAATCGGAATTATCAGCGACAGGAATCAAATCCAATCCAGCTGCCTGTTCCTTTTTCAAGTTGGCTAAACGTAATGCCTTCGTTTCAGCGTGAAATTCAGGCTCATCAATCTTGCCTGACCAATAATGTTCCAACGTTTTCTTCCA
>DMZB01000017.1 GCA_003482405.1 Lactobacillus sp.
AATAACTACGTTCATTAATAAAAAAGCGCCATATAGTGCTGCAGTAAAACAGTCGCAAATTGCAAGAACAAGTTAGCCACCTGTGACATGACACCGAGAGACGACATGTTATCTGAGCTGTTGATGGGCTAGCCAGCCGTGGCCGCCTTGGCGACCCGGCGCTGGGTCTTGGCACGCTCGGCGACGAAGACCTCTTCAGTGGTATGGTAGCCCAGTTGCCGGCGTGGGAGATGGTTTAGCTTGGCTTCAGTCGCCGCCACTGCCAATGGACTAACCGCGTCTAGAGACTCGCCTTTAGGGAAATCACGCCGTACCATCTTGTTGTGGACTTCGTTAGTGCCACGCTCGCTTGAGCGATATGGATGAGCGTAGTAGACTGTCGCCATATTGTCGAGCACCGTGGATAGCTCTGCGAATTCAGAACCATTGTCGGCGGTGATTGTTTGGATGGTGTCGCCGTATTCGGCAATGATGCCACGCATTGCGTGGTTTACTGAATCAGCGTCGCGGCCGTCAATCAAGCGCATGAACTGGAAGCGCGACTTGCGCTCGATGAGCGTCATGATGACGCTCTCTTGACCGTTACGCTTACCGACAATCGTGTCTAACTCGAAGTGACCGAATTCGCGCCGGCTGTCAACGCGCTTGGGCCGCTCATCGATACTGCGACCAGCCAGTTGGCGTTTGTATTTGGTGTTGGCGCGGTGTTCTCGCTTAACTCGACGGCTGGTTTTCTCAAGCAGATCAATGTTTCTTACCTCCAGATATTGGGCTTCGATGTAGTTGTAAAGCGTCGCCGTGCAGACCATCTCGTCTGGTTGGTACAGCTTCTCTTTCTTAGCCCTACCGACCGCGGCATCGGGAGACCAGCCGTCTGTTTTAAAGTGCGCAGTGAAGTAAGCGATGAAGTCCGCAGCTTGCGGTAGCTTGAGTGGTCTGTGACACTTGCGACGCTGATTCTCATAGCGTGCTTGGGCGGCCTCAGGGCTGTACTCACGACGATAGGTAAGCCTACCGTTAGTCTTCTTGACTTGATCAATTTCACCACGTAACAGCTCATTGGCAACAGTTTGGCGGTTGATGCCAAGACGACGGGCAATTTCTCGATTCGATTGTTTCTCGGCGTGAAGCGCGGCAATTTTTCCACGTTCAATTGAAGTGAGATGGTGACCTTTGATATGAGACGTGTTAAGCTGTTCTTGCATCAAGACGATACCTCTTTCATTAATTGTGTAGGAACTTTAATGATAACAGGTCGTATCGACTTGATGTTTTTTATCTTCTCCTTTCAGTAACGATAGTGGCTAACTTGATTGTAAAACGCGGGAACATTATTGTAACTGGGAAACGCTAACTTTTACAAATCAGCAAGCTTCTTGATACTAGTGCATTTAGCACTTTTATATGTAAAAAGTCACTGTATTCCCAGATAACGGGAACAAATTCAGTTAGTTTGTTAAAACGTCACACTCTTACTTAATGATCAACACATCACAGTCAGAATGTTGAATCACATACCCACTGTGTGAGCCTTGAAGCATCTTGCCGACCATGTTGCTACCGGTGTTCCCGAGGACGATCAAATCGATCTTGTACTTGTCGGGCACGTCCTTTGCCAACAAGGTTTTGATATTGCCGATCAGGACTTTTCCTGTGACGTTAATATGTTGATTCACAGCTTCCCTCACATAAGGGTTTAACTTGGCTGAGACCTGCACTAAACGGTCGCGATAGAAATCTTCGTTAACCCCAAATGACGAGTCCATGCCACGGTCACGATTGACGATCCAGACAATGTAGAGTGATGCTGACAGTACTTGTGCGAGGGAACAGGCAATTTTGAATGCGCGGTCCGACTGGTCAGAGCCATCAAGGCCAATCAATATTCGAGAATATGGTTTCATAGTAGTACCCCCTAATACTTAGAATTGATAGTAGCATGTTTGCCGCCATAACCGAAGTAGAAGCACAATCCGATAATCAACCAAATGACGAACCGAAGCCAAGTTTCCCAGTTCAGGCCAGCAATCAGTACTAGGCAAAAAATAATGGCGATGATTGGGGTAAATGGCACGCCGGGTACCTTGAAACCGCGATGCAGCCCTGGTTGCGAATGGCGCATCCAAAGGACACCAGCAGAAACAAGAATAAAGGCGGTCAGTGTCCCAATATTGACCAGTTCAGAGAGAATGTTCAGGTTAATGAAACCACCAGCAATAGCGGTGATGATACCGAAGAACCAAGTGCCTTTGAATGGCGTTTGGTGTTTCTTATCAACGTCACCAAAAAACTTTGGGAAGAGGCCGTCACGCGACATTGAGTAACTGATTCTTGATTGGCCATACAACTGCACCAAGATAACGGTGGTCATTCCAAGAATGGCACCGATGCTGACGATAATGGACAACCATGTTTGCCCAGTTTTTGCCAAGACGGCTACAACTGGGGCGTTTAGGTATTTAGAGAATAACTTGAACGGTACGACCCCGGTCATGATTAACGTCATGATGATGTACAAAATAGTAGAAATCACAAGTGAAAGTAAAATGCCTCTTGGCAGTGTTTTACTTGGGTTGATCGTTTCCTCAGCACTGGATGAAACAGCGTCAAAACCAATGAATGAGAAGAAAACGATCGAGGCGGCAGGAATGATCCCGGTAGCGGTACCATTATGATAAGAATACAGACCAAAGGGATTAAACGGGTGCCAATTTTGTGGTTTGATGAACCAAACGGTACAAATGATGAACAAGACAATAACGGCTAATTTGATAATAACCATTGTATCGTTTGTCCCTTTCGTTTGCGTAATTCCGTTGGAAATAATCCAGGTGATTACCAGCACAATGATGAAAGCTGGCAAATTAAACACGGTAGTAACCCCAGGAGTCGTACCAACTGCTGCGGTTAGAATCGTGGGAATATGAATGCCTAGATTATCTAGCAGATTGACAAAATAACCCGACCAGCCGGCCGAAACGGTCGCAGCACTCAAGGCATATTCAAGAATTAGATCCCAACCAATGATAAAGGC
>DMZB01000093.1 GCA_003482405.1 Lactobacillus sp.
CCGCCTTTGAAGCGGCTTGCGTAGGAAGTCTTGTTAGCGCAAGGCTTCCTTTTCTGTCTACATTATAGCATGACTATGAAAAATTGGGTAGCAAGGCATTTTCGGCATATTATTTATCTTTGTATTTTTCAAAATAGGTTCAACTAATTCTGTTTCAGCGTTTTTCGTACTTCACCGTATTTGTATATAGTTTTCCAATATGTTTATGTCTGCCAACGGACCCACTTAATCTGATACCTACCATTATGATAAACCAATTTACCTATTAACTTAGTCTTGGTGCTTTTTTTCTAAGGTTGCTAATAATGCATCAATCCGTTGTTTAACTTGGGGTCGTTGGGTTGTATCAGTTAACAGTACTAACGTATCACCTTCATGAATCAAGGTGTCACCATGTGGAATCACTTCTTGTTCGCCACGCCGGATTCCAATGAGCAGTGCTTCTTTAGGCCATGGTATGTCTCGGACCATTTTGCCGTTTAAGGGACTGCCAAAGAAAACCGGTATTTCCAAATGATCAGGTCGATGAAGTTGCTGAACAGTTTTAGGCATTGTCATCTGCTTAAGCAATGCTTCATAGATTGGTGCACCGCCTAATAAATCAACAACAAGGTAAGCAGTTAACGATATGACTGCTAATGGCATTAAATGTGTTAAATTGCCAACCATTTCTGTTACCAGCAAGATAGCTGTGAAGGGAGCTTTTCCGATTCCAGCAAAGTAACCGGCCATGGAAAAAATGATTAGGTTCATGATATAGACATGCGATAATAATCCTAATTGATTCATTAAGACGCCATAAACCGCACCAATCACAGCACCTAAAGAAAGAATCGGCAAGAAAATACCGCCAGGTAATCCGGAACCATATGAAATCATTGAAAAGACGAATCGTATAATAAAAATTGCAATTAGTACAAACAAAGGTGGAACATACTGGCCAAATCCAACAATTAAGCCATTACCACCACCGAGTAAATTTGGCGAAAAGTAACCAACTAAAATTACCAGCAGAAATGGTACGATACCTTGTATTGGGCGTGGCAAATGTGTCAATTGATGATACCACCTAGGCATAACTAACAAGACCCGTTGATATAAGTAACCAAATAATCCCAAAACAATGCCGAGTAAAATTAAGTGCCAATAATTTGATACTGGTAAACTACGTGAATAACTTAAATGTAACACGGGAACAAGTCCGAAAACATTCAGCGAAATAAAATTTGAACCAATTGCTCCGGCTAATGCTGTTAACCAAACCAGCGGTGAAAAATTATGGTAAATCTCTTCTAAGACAAATAGAGTTCCAGCAATGGGGGCATTAAACGCTGCTGCTAATCCAGCAGCGGCGCCTGATGCAATTAGTAGTCGGCGATCAGTTCCTGATAACTTAAACCCAGAAGCGAAACCTTGACCAACTGACGCACCTAATTGAATCGACGGTCCTTCTCGTCCGAGAAATAATCCAGGTCCCAATGCCAGAATACCACCGATAAATTTTCGCCAAAGAATTGACCACCAGTGCATTTCCAATTCACCAGCCAATTGACCTTCAACTTGCGGAATTCCAGAACCAGCGATATAAGGTTCTCTCTTGAGAAGTCGAGCCACAATTAACGCTAAACCAAGGTTGATGCCAATCAACAATGCCCATTCCCACCAAACAAACGGCGCGATTCGTAAGTATCTATATACCAATCGACTATAGTGCAGCCCTATCTCAATACAATAGCGAAATAAGCTAACAACGGTGCCACTCATTAAACCCACAAGCAGGCCGAGTAAAACAAATCGCAAACGAGTAACGTCAAATTTTTCTTTTACAAGCTGTATCAAATAACTAATCCTCCATTATAACCAATATTATATAATTTAGTACTTAATTAAACTAGGTAATATCTCGATGAAATCTAGTAGTTATTTTTCACAGAGAAGGGGTGTCATACCGCTAAAATGTTTTAGTAGTTTATATGACGAGCCGCATGTTTGAGTAGTAATGGTGCTAATAACGTTGTTAGGATAATGGCAGTGATAATTGCCGAATAGTAATCATCACTGATTAGTTTGGATTGGTAGCCTATTTGAGCGATAATCAAGGCCATTTCCCCACGCGAGACCATCCCTGCACCAACGAGGTAAGCTTCATTCGAACTGAATCCGGCCCATTTAGCCCCACTTCCCGCTCCTAATAGTTTCGTCAGTGTTGCCACAATTGTCAATACGATAATTAATAACAAATCGTGTTCTATGCCAGCTAGTGACATACTTAAACCAATTGAAACGAAGAATACAGGAATGAAAATCGCATAACCGATTGGTTCGATACTTTGATCAACTTCATGAGCTACATGAGTTTGTGCAATCGCAATTCCTGCAAAAAAGGCCCCAATTACTGCACTCAGTCCAATCATATTTGCAATATATGCCATACCAAAACACAAAATCATCGCCATTATAGTAGGTCCCACTGGATTCAATAATTTGGTGCCTAGTCTAGCGAGGAGAGGGGCGATAAAACGCATCACGAAATAAATTGCGGCAAAGTAAATTAGCTGCTCTAAAAAAGTCAGAGCTAGCGGTATCTGGGTATCCGTACTAGCCTTTGTACCTATTAAACTGACCATAATGCTAAGTAAAACGACAGCTAGCACGTCTTCAACCACCGCGGCACCGAGGACTGTTGAACCGCTCTTACTATCAAGTAAATTTAGTTCTTTCATGACAGCAACTGAAATTGAAACCGACGTTGCGGCAAAAATAACGCTCAAAAACAAGCTTTCAAATTGTGTCAAGCCAAAAACAATACCAACTGGATAGATCAGTACCATTGGAATCAAAACTCCTAACAACGCGACAATTATGCTAGGACGCAAATATTTTTTAAGCAATGTAAGATCACTCTCAAGTCCGGCGATAAACATTAAGATGATAACCCCAATCTCTGAAAAAATATGGATAAAATCATTGGCGTGAACCCAATTCAACAACGCAGGGCCAAGAATAATTCCAACAAATAATTGACCGATCACTGCTGGGATACCAACCCTAGAGGCTAGATGGCCAAATAGACTAGTTGCAATCAAGATGATCACCAAGGTACCTAAAAATTCCAAACAAAAACCTCCTCATACAAAAAACGTAAACCCAGATACCTCTTCCACACCCCTGAAAGAGAACACCTTGAGCTTACGTCAACCGATTTATTTATTCATATTTTGATAATACCTTTTATATGATAGCAGACTAATCAAAAGTATTCAAGTAACGATAAGTTGTCGTATTTAGTTACTTATTTCGAAACACGGACACCGCCAATTTTAAAAGTGACCTCTGAATTTTCCGGCATATGTGCCGGTTCGCCTGTTTTAGATATCGGAATCGTCTTCTCCAGCTATAAATCATGCTGGATACATAACCGAGCTAAAAAGACACCGTAGGTATATTATCACGTCCAAGTAATCCAAACTAGTAGTGATCAAATCATCATTGATTTCTTGTTTGAGGCTTGTGTAATTCTTCTTTATATTGTGGGTGCCAATATGATACCTTTCCCAGCGGTTGATCATCTGCTTCTTGATCGTAATTATTTAACCAATTTTTGATGGCTTGATCAGTGTCGTAAGCACATACTCCACGAACTGCCAATCCACGTTCAATCGTGGCTCCTTAGGCAATCTCTGATAGTTCATTCAGACTATCACCAAAGCGGTTCCCTTCATGGGTGCAGACCGGATAGATTGTTTTGTCTTGCCACTGATATTGTTCCATAAACGTTACAATCGGACGCGGTAAATGATTCCACCAATTAGGGAATGCTAAAATAATGTGATTGCTACCAGCAATATCTGCAGTAATTGGCATAATTTTAGGAAAAGTACGCTCGTCCAATTCGTGTTTGGTAATTTTCAATACTTGTTGATACTCATCAGGATAATCAATTGGGAATAATATGGCGAGAATTCATTATGATAATCTTTTAAGAACTAAAGCTAATATTTTAGGTATCGTCGTTGATACTGATGATAATGGCATTAATTTTCCATTATCTTTGTTAAACATATCAGCAACAGATTTACATACGCTTACAAGATTTAAAGTATTTGCAATACTAGAAGAAAACAAAAGCACTCATGTGAAAAGGTGTTTGCTGAAAGATAAAAGTTGCACTAAAAAACTGAACGAGTATATCGACCAACTGTTAAACGTCCCTAAAAAAGGCGATTGCTAACACACATCGACAAAAGGAACAAATA
>DMZB01000165.1 GCA_003482405.1 Lactobacillus sp.
TCAGACGTGTATAAGGGACAGAAGTATTTATCGAAGACACCGAGGGTTTGGTCCACTGTGACCGATAACCCGGTGTCTTCTTTGAATTCACGGACCATCGCTTCCCGATAGGATTCGCCAAATTCCAAATAACCGCCTGGCAGGCCCCAGCCACCCGTGTCTGCGCGTTCTTGAAGTAAAATTTGCCGGCGGTCATTCAACAAACAGCCTGTGGCGGTGTTTAAAATTAATGGTCGATGACCGACAAGGGTCCGAACTTCTTTAATGTAGTTTGCCATGAGAGTCTCCTTAAATGTCATTTCGTTAATCATAAAACGGAAAGGTTTTTGTCTGCAAGTTCCGCCAAATATTTTTTGCCTGTGTATTAAAAAAGTCAGGCTGGCGATCTAATGCAAACCACTGCAGCGCGACAGTTTCGTCGTTGTTGTCCGTCAGTTGGCCACTTGTTTGCTGCATTTCAAAGATCACGCCAACTGCTTGCGCAATATCGCCGTTTGGATAGTGAGTGATTTGGTTCGAGGTGGTGCCGAGAAGACGTAGCACAGTGGTTTCTAGACCTGTTTCCTCACGAAATTCTCGAATGGCGGCATGGCTGGTGGTTTCACCATAGTGTAGAAGACCACCAGGAAAGCCCCAACGGTGTGAGTCGGAACGTTGCTGTAGTAGTGCTTCTGCCGTCGCATTAACGAGTACGCCGCCAGCGAAGACAATAATCAAGGGCGCGTGTCCAATGTATTTGCGTAAACCTTGTATATAATCTTCGTTCATTTTGTTTCCTTTCTGCTAAATAATTGATGTGTAATCAAAGCAGTGGCAATCGTGCCCAAACTGATGACTAAAAAAGTCAGGTTTCCGATTTGGTTGATTACCTGACCAAAGATGAGGCTACCAAGCGGTGCGAGGCAGGAGACTGTCAGGAACACAGCACTGAAGACCCGACCGAGATAATTCCTTTCTGTGTGCGTTTGAACAAACGCAAAAAAATTGATGTTGAAACGAGCCATGATGAATTCACAAACAAAGGTGATTAGCAGTAGTAACCAATAATTTTCCCACAACCCTGCAAGTCCCAGAATTGCACTGCCGCCAATCAAGTCGACAAGCATTTGCCTTAGCGTTGCTTCGCGATTTTGTTTGCCAACCCACAGGCCGCAGAGAATGCCGCCAGCAGCCTGAGCAAACAGTAGCCAGCTGTAATTAATGGCGGGAAGCTGGTAAATGTGGTGAATCAAGTAGGGCAACAAGATGTCTAGTCCGGCGTAAAAGAAGTTAACCCAAGCACAAATAAGAATAATATCTAACAGAGCCGGCGTTTTACGCAAGTAAGTAAAACCTGTAATCAAGCTATTAATAAAATTTTGTTTTTGAATGGATGGCTTAAAACGATACAACAGTGTTGCATCGAGTCCAGCTGCTAAAATAAAAGATAACGCGTTTAGCCACATAAAAGTACGCAAATTCATGAAACTAAACCCAATGAGCATACCACCTAGTGCAGGTCCGACAAGCTTAATTAAGTAAGAGGTGCTGTTAGTGGTGGCGTTAAATCGAGGTAAGTGATCCTTGTCGATGATTTCGGGCGTGATGGCCTTAACGGATGGTGAATTGAAGGCAAAAACAAAAGCTAAAATACCGGACATGATGGTTAGCAGCAGAATCTGTGGATGTTGTGTGTTTAAAAATAGGGCAACACTTATGCATGCACCAGCTGACAATAAGTCTGAAAAAATGAGCAGATGTTGGCGGTTATGTTGGTCGACTATAGGACCTGAAAACAAGTTACCGGCGGCCATGGCTAACCCGGCTGCCGCATTGATCGTGCCCAGTGCGCTGGCGTTACCAGTGAGTTTGATCAGATACCAGTTTAGTGCAAACGTATAGAGAATGCTGCCGAGCTTAGAGATAATGGCGCTGGATAAAAGTGGCCAGCTAAAATGATGCTGTTGGGTATTAATCTTTGGTTGTGATAATGTCTTCATGCTTGTCACGTCCCCTGAATTGATAAGACTAAGTTTACGGGGAGGTTAGACAATAAGATTTTTTTGTCTCTGAATTCGACATCCACTATAATTTAAGTATTGAGAAGGATGAGGAGGGGATGTTCAATGGCGACGGTTGGCCAAATTCTGCGACAGTTACGTGTCGACAAAAATTTAACACAGCGTGAAGTGGCCGCCGGTATTATGTCGCGCTCCCATCTTTCAGAGTTGGAACATGGCGACTATTATCCGGCCTACGACACAATGTTGGCCTTGTTGCGACGATTAAATGTCACGTTGAAGGAGTTTCAAACGGAAATTGGGGCGGCCTCAGATGAACCTGGACGAGCCTACATTCAACATACGAATCACTTATCAACGGAGCAAAAGCTACCCGAATTGGAACGTTATTTAACAGATGTCTTCACGGACGACGTAGCTCGGGGTGATCTTCGTTTGCGGATGAAACGACTGAACATGCTGGGATTAGTCAACTTTGAGCTACATCCGCAAACAGTTGACTTAAATGACTATCAACCGATTTTTGATTATTTATTAGGCTGTCAAAATTGGCATGAGTACGAAATTCGTTTGTTAGCGAATTCAATTTTTCTAGCGCGTTATGACGTTGCCAAGATGCTGGCCAAACAATTCACAACAAAGGGAAAACGGGTTCACTTCAATGATTTTAAAATCAAAGTGGCCCTGTTCTTTCACAACTTGATGGAAACTGCTTTAGATCACGGGGAAGATAAACTAGCGCGACAATACGCTGAGCAATCGTTGTTTTATAGTAAAGCCGCTCATAACCTGTCGTTTCAGATTGATGCGGAAATATTTCTGGCAATGATTGAATTGCGCGCTGGACGAAACGGCGTTGAAAACCAACAAAAAATCGAACACCGGATTACGATGTTCGACGAGTTGGGTTATCAGGATGTTGCCAAAAGCTGTCGGCAAGCGCTTCAAAAATATGTGTTCAATCGGTCCGATGGAGCATCATCAGACTTGAAATGATTAATAGAATGGCACAGCTCGAATAGAGTTGCTGCACAGAAAGCCAGTGCAGGACGAACCCAGAAAGCAATGTGCCAAACGTGATGCTACCAACGTTGATTAGTCCTTTAAAGACATACATACGGCCAATCTCAGCGTGTGGGCTGGCCGTTTGAAACAGTAGGTTATTTTCAACATCAAAAATGGCTGAAAAACTGCCGATTAACAGAAACAAAAGCGCGAGTGTGTTTATCTGTGTACTTAAACTCACAAATAGTAAAAGTACAGCGATTGCTAAAACAGTTAGCAGGTTTCGGTTTAGAAGATTTTGAACGTGCATTTTGTGTTGCGTCAGCCATGTTGCCATTAAGATTAGTCCAACTGCCTGAATGACTGTCAGAAAAGTGTAGTTAAACTCCGCATGTGATCCTAGTGACTGAACAAACTTCAGCAAGACCGGCATTACAGCACCGACAAAAAAGACGTTTAGAACAAACATTAGTCCTGCGCTTTGAAGCAGTTTGTGGGAATGACGAAAAGTGTTGAGCGCTTGGTTAACCGCTTTTAGTCCGGATTGCGACGGCAATGGTGCGACTTTGTTTGGCGGCATCTGCAATGTGACCAAAACTGACACAGTTAAAACAATTGCGAGCATCAATAGGCTGGCCTGAGAATTTAAAAACGACATCAATAAAGTTGCCGAAATCGGTCCAACGATGGTCATCGACTGGTCAGACAGTTCTAAGATGGCGTTGACGCGAGTCATTTCCGCTTCAGTGAATAACTCTGTCAACAACCGTACTTCAGCCGGATGAAAAATAGGTTCGACAAATCCGAGCGAGGTTGCACAAAGCACGATCAAGGCAGAACTACGACTGTCTCCGGATATAACTAAAGCCAGGATAATGAGTAATCGCGCACTTTCAGAACCAATCATCAAACGTCGGCTTTGAATTCGATCGATATAGCTTCCCATCAACAGATGACTGATAAAACTACCGCCATAGTAACCCGCCCATAACAAAGTGAGCCAAATGGTAGTTGCCGTCTGGCCGATAATCAGGGTGAATAGAAAAATGATGGTGGCGTTTGAAAAATCGGTTAGAAAAGTGCTGACTATCAGTAAGAATTTCGAATTAAACGGTGGTTTGCCCGCGTGTCAATGATGGTGCAAACGGATTTGATGATTAAATATGGTTAACTTCATGTTTGCCACACTCCTTCATAAATTTACCGCCAGTGTAACGCAAGTGGCGTGCTAACTCCAACGAGTCGGCACGCCACTTTTTTAATATTCAATTATTAAAACGCCTGATCAATCGGTGTTTCACCTGTGCCAATCGTGTAAGCTTTACGAATGGTGTCAGGTGCATCAATCAGTTCGGTGATTGTCGCGGCAACATCAGCACGAGGAATCTTAAGACCTTGCTCATTAGCGGGATTGACGGAAATTTCACCGGTACCGGCCTCGTTGGTCAGGTAGCCGGGACGGATGATCGTGTAGTCGAGACTCGTTTGCTTGAGCATCTCATCAGCATAACGTTTGGCAATCATGTATGGCTTGATACCACTGGCGTCCCAGGTTTCACGACGGTTACTGAAGATGGAGCTGACCATGATATAGCGTTTGATATCGGCCTGTTCAGCCGCTTCCATGGTTTTGACGGCACCGTCTAAATCGACAATCAACGTTTGGTCATCACCGGTTTTACCACCAGAACCAGCGGAGAAGACGATGGTATCAGCGCCGCTTGCTTTGAACTGTTCAGCCATTTTATCAGGCAGTGCGTTGAGGTCAAATTGCGTTGGGTGGATAAACGGACTATCGGGGAATACGTCAACTTGAGAAAGATCGCGAATACCAGCGAAAACTGTGACACCTTTGTTAGCGAGGTCCTCCACAATTTGTTGACCAATGTGGCCGTGCGCACCAACTAGAAATACAGAACTCATAAGGAACCTCCTTAAATTGTAACTAGAATGATTTCAATACCAGCAGTGTAGCGACAATAAGCAAAGATTACAAACATTAACGGCTGGGTTTTGAGAAGTGCTTTTGTTTAGGTGAGAGAATTGCTATACTAAATGAGAGTTTTAACCATTTTCTAATACAGTGAAAACGAGGCATATTTAATGACAGTTAAAAATCATATGGCAGAATTAGTCGGTGGTGCAACAAGCGCTGACGAAGGAACTGCAGACGTTAAAGATGATTTATATTTAGGTGTAAACGGTGATTGGCTAAAGACGGCCAAGATTCCAGCTGACAAACCGACCACTGGTGGATTTGCAGACCTAGTTGATAATATTGAAAAGACGTTAATGAGTGATTTTGGCGAGATGCTGGATGGCAAGGTCGAACCAAATAACGTTTTGCTGGCTAACTTTGTGGCCTATTATCGTCAAGCGAGTGACTATACGGCCCGTGATAAAGCTGGTTTTGAACCATTGAAACCACTAGTCAAACAGGTTCAGGATTTGACCAGTTTTGCAGATTTGCAAAAACAATTAGTCACGTTTATCAAACAAAATAGTGGCGCATTGGTGCCAATCGACGTTGAACCGGATATGAAAGACACGAAACACCGTGTCGTAAACGTTGACGCACCAAGCCTGATTTTGCCTGACACGACCTACTACGCTGAAGGTAACGAAGCAGCACCTAAGCTATTGGCTGCGTTCCGCGAGATGATGACGAAGCTGTTTAAATTAGTTGGCTTAGACGATGCAACGATTAAGACAACGTTGGATCAGACAATTGCGTTGGATGCGAAATTTGCTAAGCATGAAAAGAGTAGCGAAGAAAAAGCGGACTATCCGAAACTTTACAACCCGCAAAGTCTTGCTGAGTTTGGCAAACATAGTTCAGTCTTAGACCTGAAAGCCTATATTGATGAGGCTTTGGATGGCCGTGTTGATCACGTTATTGTGGGCGATCCAAAGTTCTATGAAGCGTTTGATAGCTTAGTCACTGGCGATGATTTCGAAGAAGTGAAGAGCTGGTACTTAGTTAAGGTTGTTCGCAACTGGGCAGGTTATTTGACCGATGAAGGGCGAATTGTTGCCGGTGAATACGGCCGCGCGATGACAGGAACAAAGGAAGCTCCCGAGCAACAAAAGGGTGCTTACCGTCTGGCTTACAGCCAATTCAACATGGTCGTTGGTGACTATTACGCACGTAAGTACTTTGGTACCAAGGCTAAGAATGACGTTACAGACATGGTTCACCGGATGATCGATGTCTACAAGAACCGGTTAGCCAACAACGATTGGCTGAGTCAAGATACCCGCGACAAGGCGATTTTGAAGCTGAACACGTTGATTCCAAACGTTGGTTTTCCAGATAAAATCGACCCAGTTTTTGCGCAGATGGTCACGACACCAGAAAGTGATGGCGGCAGTTTATTCGTTAACACGCTGCAGTTTGCACAGATTCAAGCCCAAGCAAACTTCGATGAAATCGACAAACCTGTTGATCGGACGATGTGGAACTACATGGATCCAGCGATGGTTAACGCTTACTACGACCCATCGAACAACATCATCGTGTTCCCAGCGGCGATTTTGCAGGCACCATTCTACAGTTTGAAGCAAACGAGCGCCGAAAACTTTGGTGGGATCGGTGCGGTTATGGCCCACGAAATTTCACATGCGTTTGATAACAACGGTGCGCAATTCGACGAATATGGGAACATGCATAACTGGTGGACTGATGCCGATTTGAAGCACTTCCAAGGCTTGACGCAAGCGATGATTGATGAATTTAACGGTCTCGACTTTGCCGGTCAAAAAGTTAACGGCAAGCTGGTTGTGTCAGAAAACGTGGCTGACCAAGGTGGTCTGAGCTGTGCGCTAGAAGCCGGTAAGGAGGACGCCGATTTCTCTGGCAAGGAATTCTTCACCAACTGGGCCAAGGTTTGGTGCATGAAGGCCAGCCAAGAATATGAGCAAATGTTATTGAGCATAGATGTGCACGCACCACATAAGTTGCGTGCGAATGTGCAGGCGCAAAACCTCGACGACTTCTACACTGCTTTTGATGTCAAAGAAGGCGACGGCATGTGGTTAGCCCCAGAGAAACGGGTGCATATTTGGTAAGAGAGTGATCACGAAGCCCGGGAGAAGTTGAGCAATAACGGAAAGTAGGTGCAGTGCAAGCACACTTTGCATGTGCTGTACCTACTTTTGGTTATGCACAAACTTCTGGGCGTCAGTGGCACGTTTAGAGTGTGAGCACCCCCCGTTCTGGGCCGCACAGGCTCGTGGGGGTGCAAACGCGTTTTGACTAGATAAAAGCCAAAGCCCCAATATAGCTGACGCTTTTACAATAATGGCGAGCAATCACTAGCAAAATAGCTGATTGGTCGCCATTTACTTATCGTAGAAGTGTAAACTGAACGTATCACAAGTGACTCAAGGAGTTCGAATAAATGTTTTCGAAACAACGATGGCGTAGATTTGTCACGCTGATAGCTCTGCTTTCTGCACTATTTATTACATTGTCCGCCTGTGCCAAACCCAAAAAGGCTGCGACAGCGCAAACCATTCGTACCGATAAATTGCGTGCCACAACTTTCGCACTCGTTGCCAGTGCTGAGAATTCGACGTTACGTTTTGATCACCAGTATCGGTATATCGAGGACATCGGTGATGGGCGTGGTTATACCGGTGGCATTATCGGTTTCACATCAGGAACGGGCGACATGTTAAAAGTGGTTCAGGAATATGTGCGTTTAAGACCGAAGCATAACGCATTAAAACGGTATTTACCGGCACTAAAACGGGTCAATGGCACAGCCTCGCACAAAGGATTGGGTCAACAATTTGAAATTGCTTGGCGCAAGGCGGGGCAAACACATCAGATGATTCACGCCCAAAACACGGTGTTGGATCATCAGTATCTAAATGTGGCGCTGAGGTATGCAAAAAAAGATCATCTTCGCCCGCTTGGTCAGTATATTTATTATGATGCGCTCGTGGTTCATGGACCAGGGAGTGCCCACGACAAAACGAGTTTTCAAGGTATCCGCAAACGTGCGCTGAAACGAGCCAAAACTCCGGCTAAGGGTGGCAAAGAATCTACCTACCTTAATGCGTTTCTCAAAGCCCGTACACCAGTTATGAAATCCGAAGCAGCACACTCAGACTTATCCCGTTTGAACACGCAACAACGCTTTATCAATGAACATAAATTCAATTTGCAATTGCCACTGTCCTGGACAATGTACGGCGATCACTACAAACTAACGAACAAAAAGGCCGAACAGTTGGCACGGACTTTTAAATAACAATGAAATGGAACAATTACAATGAAAATTCGCGATTATCAATTATCCGATGAACAAGCTTGGTTACGCTGTCGAGTAGTGGCATTTATGGACAGTAGTTATTATCAAGATGTTCAACAGCACCGAGAAACGTTTGCACAACCAACCATTGAGTTAATAGCAGTTGATCAGGGTAAAATTGTTGGTTTGATTGATGTTGAAATCGATACGAAATATATGACACATCAAGAGGAACGGGGTGCGATGGTTTGGAGCCTTGCAGTATTGCCTGAATATCGCCGTCAGGGTCTCGCTAAACAGCTGTGGCAAACGGCAAAAGAACGATTGCTTAGTGTAAATGTTCATTACTGTGAGTTATGGACACAAGAGGACATCCCGGCGAACCTGTTTTATCAGTACAGTGGGTTCGAGCAGGATGACTCGGCGACCTATCTAGGCTGTACGATTGCTGGTCGTGAACTGCCGCTCGGTTTGTCTGAAAGTGTGACTCAAAAAGCTTTTGTGGAAGATATGACCTTTGAAGCACAACTGAGCGAACGTGCAAAGATGGCACCATTGTGTGATGAAATCATTGAAACTAGAATG
>DMZB01000152.1 GCA_003482405.1 Lactobacillus sp.
AACCAGAAGCTATGAAGTTGGTGGATGTGTCCACGAAGAATGTGACGTCAGACTAGTTAGTTAATCTGCGATATCAGGTTGGGCGACAACGAGGGATTTGGGACAATACTGCATTACTGTTTGTTTCCAACCGTATTTTGGATAGTATCAATAGCGGTGCGAAGGACATCAGTCGCCAGGGTGGACCGTTCAACCTTGATGAGTTACGTAAAAATCTGGAAAATGAAGTTGATCAAAGTGACAGTCTTAGCATCAAGGAGCAACAGATTCTAAAGGTCATGGTGCGGGCCTTCTTCAAGGGGGAGCAAACCTTTACCCTGATGGATTTTGCGGATGCCTATGCCATTATCGAAAAGGGGAAAATCGAATCCCATGATTATACGCAGATGGGGTATTTCCAGGACAAGAGTTTGGAGACCTTCGAAGAGGATGATATCGAGAAACGCTTGGGTGAAAATCATGCGGATTTTGCTGAAATTGGCATGATTCGAGGCTTTGGGGATACAAAAGAAAAGTTAGAAAAGATCGTCACTGGTGACCGACTCACAACCGCATTAGCGGGCAATGATTGGCAGTCAGTGGATTACAAACGGGTGCTAGAGGGAAAGGCTGAGCTTGCTGAGACGAATCAGGTAAAAATCTCCTATTTAGCTGACCAATTAGTAACGGACAATCCGGACATCCAACTCTGGGATCGGCCGCAGAAATCAACTAAGGCGGGCCAACGGAATCGGCAACTCATCATTTTTAATCCGTCTGCGCAGCCGGAGCTAACGTTATCAATTCCGTTTGATCAAGTCATTAAAAAGGATGGCTTGGCTAAAAAGATGACGGATAGCACTAACCCTAAAATTGAGACGGGGGGGCATCATTTAAAAATCGCCTTTACCCATTTAACAGACCAGAAGGCCATGGCGACGAAGGTCGTTTATAAACATCAAAACAAGGGCTCACTGCGTTTTACCTTCAACATCTTGATTTTACCCATTGTCCCGATGTTGATTAGCGCGTTGCGGCCGGTTTATCGATTGGCGATTCGTGGTGGTCAGAAATATGCGATTGAGTTACCTAGTGATATCGATGATTTTGAATTGGGAACGGGGCCGGTCAAAGAAATCACGGCACGGTCGATTGATGATTTAGATGGCCTGCAAGTGACGAAATGGAATCGGTTAGCGATTAAAACGACCCAGTTGATTTTAGACGACGAGGCTGCTGATGAGTTTACATTGTCGATCAATAACATCGATGTGCCATTTTCTTTGGTTGATGAGGATGAACAGGTCGTTCCACGGAACGCCGTCTATCTTGAAAATTTCCGGCGGCAACATAGATTTGATGGGTATTACCGCAACAAACAAATCTTTTTCGGGGAGACCGCTTTTAGTGTCTACGAATCGCAGAAGAGATTTCTGGACTTAGAGTTTGATGCGATTAACCATGACAAGTATTTCCCGGGTCATGATGATTTCACCCTGGAAGCGCCATTACTGACGGCCTATGGTAATCTGTTCTTCGAATTACGTCATCGGCAAACCGCGATGAGCCTAGTTAACTGGGACGACAAGATTCAGGGCCTTGTCCAGATTATTTTGGATGAAGTTCAGTCGGAAATTAGTCAGCAAGACAATCGTATCGAATTACCGAACGACATTCGAAATATCGTGCATATCGGGGAATTCGAACGAGATGGTGAGCTGGCTTATGCACCGTTCAATCCGATGCTCTTGGCCTACCAACTGCAGGTTGAAAAGGAAATCGGCCACGAACAACTGTCTGATACGATTCAGCGTAAGTTGAACCCAGCGCACCTTGTGCCGTACCTTAAGCGAAACGGCACCGAATATAAGGCGGATTATGTCTCTAACGCCCCAAGATGGCTGATCTATTCCCAGACAAAACTGTCCAAGTTTAGTGAGGTTTCTCAAAAGATCATCACGGAGCGCCTCAAGGACTTTAAAAAGCACTTTGACTACTTATTTACGCTGAATGCACAAATCACTTACAACGTCCGTGCGGTCAATGTTAAGGATGAGCGGCCCCTAATTAAGAGTGTGACGGACTATTTGATTTATGAAATTGGACAGAATAAGGATGACCTTTCGCAAATCAATCCGGTGGCTTTGCACATTGTTAACCATGAAGCAAAACATCTCAGTTCCACCATTACACGCTTTTACAAGATTCATAGCAAGGCGGATTATGAGGACTTTTTCCACCAACCGTTGAAGACGGTGAAAGATGTTAATTCTGATCAAATTATTGAAACGATTCAAAATAAGTTGGACATCTTTTATGGTGAGAATCCGGAAATCGATTACCATATTACCTTCTATCAGTTTACGAATCAGTTAACGCTGAGTCAGTACAGCACGGAACAGTTAACGATGAATTACTCGATTGATGGGTTGATTGGTGGCGATGAATACACCAACGTTCAAAATAGTATTAAAAGTGGTTTCGGGACTAAGGGCCTCTCGGCAGACGAACTGTCTGGTCCACTAAAAATGGCAAAGGTCTGGAACGAACTTTTGGTGGCAACGGTTCAACGGCACGCCGTGATGAGTCATGGTCAAGCCCTGACGAACAGTGTCGAAGAAGTGGATAACCAGGAGTTCCAGCACCAGTTCGATGGCAGTAAGTGGGTCACCTTATTGAATCCGGAAGTGAAGTTAGATTACTTTACGCAGATGAACCAGAATATCTACGTCATTCACTACACGGATTACACGAATTCGGCCAATTATGAATCGATTACGTTGACCAAAAAGGTGCACCAATATGAAATCATTCTGTCGGAAAACCTTCCTGAATCCGTTGACCATCGGGATAATCAGGCATTTTTGACCACCATTATCAAGTCGTTCAACGTCCTGAATGGTGAGTGGTTATTACGGTTGGTCAGTCACCGCAACCAAAAGAACACGGTCAAAGAAAAGCTGAGTATTCTAGCGGTCTACAAGGAAATGCTGGGCATCTTGCACCGCCCTGATATTGTGTGGGTGCCACTTTCACTGGAAGAAATTTTACGTGTGTCGGGATCGTTTGTCGGGGAGTCCCGGAACGATGCCATCTTCAGTGCCAAAAGTCTGGGGGCCCAGGGCGCAATATCGGATGATTTGCTGTTCATTGGTCTTTGGGAATATGAAGGCCAGCTAAAGGTGACCTTTTTACCAACTGAGGTTAAAGTCGGTAAGAACGCCAATCAAGCCATCAATAAAGCAGATAGTCAGGTCGACAAGACGTATAACGTGTTAAAGAAAGTCATCTTTGATGCCATCGACTTTAAGTCGGACTTTTATTTGGATTTCTTTATGAAGTTGTACTTTGCCAATGCCGCCAAACTATTTAGCAATGGTAACATGACGGCGGACACTTACCAGAAGTTGCAGCGCTATCGCCAGGCGGTCAGCCAGGGAGACTTACGTGTGGATAATACGTTGACGGATGTTTATCGGAACAAATTTATCTTCTCGTTAAAACGGGAAGAAACCAACCGTTCCTTACGGATCAACGACCACTATACGCTGGTTGAAGTTCCTGAAAATGATGCCTTCCGTTTTTCCGGTGTTGAGACCCAACGCGTGATTGATTTGGTG
This sequence comes from Lactobacillus sp., assembly GCA_003482405.1. Taxonomy (GTDB): domain Bacteria; phylum Bacillota; class Bacilli; order Lactobacillales; family Lactobacillaceae; genus Furfurilactobacillus. The sequence goes on from DMZB01000152.1 coordinate 3,600, forward strand.
CAGCATGATCAGTTAGGCTTCGATACGTCGCGGTTATTGAACGATGTTTCGCAGAACGATGGTTCAACGTATCGGCATCTGGTAGCAGAAGCCCAAGAGGAAGCAACTTCAATGGCAACCCAGGTCACCGATACGGCCACCGTGGATGTATCGGTGACGGCTGAGCGTTCTGAACTGTCCTCGTCGTTTGAAACAGGTGACCAGTCAGCTGATGAGACGCGTGATGACGATTTAGCTAGTCTGTCGACGGTAGAATCACGGCCAACATCGGTAAACGTGCAAGAAGCTCGTCCGGCCAGCCAGGAAGCTGAGCAGCCGCTCTTAGTTCGTTCAGAGCACACTACGCCGGAAGAAACGACTGAGGTTCCCGATAATCGGCGTATTCTGCTAGGAACCATCGATGGCTCGAATCAAAAGGCATTCTGGGAGTATGACAATCATCAATTAGCAAATCGCCATATGCTGATTACTGGGAAGTCAGGACAAGGTAAAACGTACTTTATCCAGACCTTGTTATACGAATTTGCGCAAAATAAAACGGACACGTTGATTATTGATTATACGGATAGTTACTTGCCAGATCAGTTGGATGATATTTTGAAACAACAGGTTCCTGAGATTCATCAACACATTATTATGCAGGAGCGTTTGGCGATTAATCCGTTTAAGTTTAACGAGTACAGTATTGGTGATTTTCACTACCAGGAAAAGGCTGAAAACGTTGTGTCGCGAGTTGCGGAAGTTTTAGACTTTGTCTTTGGCTTGGGGATTCAGCAAAAGAGTCGGTTGATTACCATTATGAATGAAGGAATGGCGACTAGTAAGCATTATACCTTTAGCAAGCTAAAAGAACAGTTGACCGAAAATAAAGATGATTTAACGCTCTATGGGCGATTGCAGACATTGTTGGATAATGATCCCTTTACCTATGGTGAGACGAATTTTGATTGGTCGGATTACTTTGGTTCAACTGGGCAAATCAACATTATCCAATTAAGTCGCTATCCGGCCTCCGTGCAAAAAGCGATGATTGAATTTGTCTTATGGGACCTATTTAACTATTCGCAGATGCATACGGACCGACATCTGGTCTATCCCGTCTTTCTGGATGAAGTTCAAAACTTGAATTTTGCACGTGAAGCACCAACGTTTAAGATTTTGACCGAAGGCCGTAAGTTTGGGTGGTCGGGTGTCTTTGCTACCCAATCGCTTAGCAGTATTAAGGGTGAGGTCGATTCAATCTATAATACGGCTGAGCAGGTCCACTTCCTGCCACCGGAAAGTCAGACGCGGGCGATTGCGAAAACGTTAAGTTCTGATCGTAACCGACAAAAAGGATATGAGCAGGAATTGTCGGAATTGCAAAAGGGCCAGTGTATTGTCAATGGACCGATTTTGAATGAAGAGGGCCGCTTGATTAAATCGGCGGATGTCGTCAACATTGATAGTTTAAAGAGTCGTCTCAATCGTGATTGAGCTTCCGACAGAAAAGGCGTGACCCGCGGGTCACGCCTTTCGTGTCTTCTATTCTTCTGGTTGATAGAATGGCTTAAAAGAGCTTATAATTGATTACAGAAAGAAATGATAACATGTGGTTAAAAATTTTTGGCATTATTCCAATGATAATGTTTATAGTTGCGTTGTTCTTAATTGGGATTGTTGGGTTAGCAATCATGATTTGGCTTATTGTTGAGTAAGACGTACCAGCTTAATGATATGAACCGAGTGACAAAACTAGATTAAAATTTGAGGCATTTCATTTACACAAGATTCTTGACGCTACCAAATAGTTGTCAATTTGCTCTACAAGACGGTCATCTACTATTAGCCTTCCATTGCTGCCATATCTAGGCTTTTTATCATCTTTAAACATCGATATAACTTGGTAAACCCTTTGAGGAGTAACTTCAAGTCTCTTGACGCTACCGATATTTTAGCGATAGTGCCATTTTACTTTATTCGGTGTTACGCGATCGTCTAAGTTACTCACTAAGCAATAATTGGGTTGACGAAAATAACAACGTATATTTCATATACACAAACAATGAACTAAAAGATTTACGAAACTGGTCAAATAATAAAATCAATAAGATTAAACACGAATTAATGGACGCAAA
>DMZB01000147.1 GCA_003482405.1 Lactobacillus sp.
TTGCCATTTTAGGTCCAACCCGAATGCCATATTCACGGATGATTGGTTTAGTTGGTGCGTTCCGACAAGAACTGGCGGCTAAATTATTAGATTATTATCGCAACCTAGATGAATGAGTTGAGGATTGAGTTTCATTCATTAGGTATTCGACTATAAAATTAAATGGAGGTGGCAGTTTGTCTGATAAAAAAGATGTACAGTCAACCGATGCAGCAGACAAGTCAAACGCAGCAGGTGAGGCCGCAAAGGCCAAGGACCCAACGGCAAAAGACATTAAACGTAAGGTTCAACAGCCCGAGGAAAGCCAGCAGCCTGATCAGTCAGCCGAAATCGATGAATTGAAAGCGCAGTTGTCTTCGATGGAAGATAAATATTTACGTGCCCAGGCTGAAATTGCGAATATTCAACAGCGACAACAAAAAGAAACCGCTCAATTAATGAAGTACGATGGCCAGCAATTGGCTCATGATGTGGTGCCGGAACTTGATAATTTGGAACGGGCATTGCAAACAGAGGTTAATGATGAGTCAGCTAAGCAGTTGAAACACGGTGTCGATATGGTCTACGGTCATTTACAGAATGCGTTGAAAGAAAACAACGTGACTGAAATTGAGGCCTTGAATAAGACGTTTGATCCGACCCTTCATCAGGCCGTTCAAACAACGCCTGTTGGGCCTGACCAGAAGCCAGACACTGTTGTTGCAGTGTTGCAAAAGGGCTACATGCTGAAGGATCGTGTTCTGCGGCCAGCAATGGTCGTTGTTGCACAATAATAATTAATAAGAAAAATAAGGAAGTTTATAAAATGGCTAAAATTATTGGAATTGATTTAGGAACTACGAACTCGGCGGTTGCTGTGCTTGAAGGCAGTCAGCCAAAAATTATCGCTAACCCAGAAGGTAACCGGACAACACCATCTGTTGTTTCGTTCAAGAACGGTGAGACCCAGGTTGGTGAAGTCGCAAAGCGTCAGGCAATTACAAATCCTAACACGGTTCGTTCAATCAAGCGTCACATGGGTGAAGCAGGTTACACGGTTGATGTTGACGGCAAGAAATACACGCCTCAAGAAATTTCTGCGATGATTTTGCAATACATCAAGGGTTTTGCTGAAGACTATCTTGGTGAAAAAGTTGAACAGGCCGTAATCACAGTTCCTGCCTACTTCAATGATGCACAACGTCAGGCTACTAAAGACGCCGGCAAGATTGCCGGTTTGAATGTTGAACGGATCATCAATGAACCAACTGCCTCAGCTTTGGCATATGGTATGGACAAGAAAGACAAAGATGAAAAAATCTTAGTTTACGACCTTGGTGGTGGGACTTTTGATGTTTCCATTCTTGAATTAGGTGATGGTGTGTTTGATGTTCTGTCCACTAATGGGGATACTCATTTAGGTGGGGACGACTTTGACCAAAAAATTATTGACTGGTTAGTTGATAACTTTAAGAAAGCTAACGGCGTTGACTTATCTCAAGACACTATGGCTATGCAACGATTGAAGGATGCTGCTGAAAAGGCCAAAAAGGATCTGTCAGGTGTCAATGAAGCACAGATCAGTTTGCCATTTATTTCTAGTGGTGATAACGGGCCACTGCATCTGGAAGAAACGTTGTCTCGTGCACAGTTCAACCAAATGACGGCTGACTTGATCGAACGGACGAAGACGCCTGTTCAAAATGCCTTACGTGACGCTGATTTAACAATGGACGACATTGACGAAGTGATCTTGAACGGTGGTTCTACACGGATCCCAGCGGTTCAGGAAGCTGTTAAGTCGTTAGCCGGCAAGGAACCTAACCATTCCATCAACCCTGATGAAGCCGTTGCTCTTGGTGCTGCTGTTCAAGGTGGTGTGATCACTGGTGATGTGAAGGACGTTGTTTTACTTGATGTTACGCCATTATCACTGGGGATTGAAACCATGGGTGGTGTCTTCACCAAGTTGATCGACCGCAACACGACGATTCCAACATCCAAGAGTCAAACATTCTCAACTGCTGCTGATAATCAGCCTGCCGTTGACATCCACGTGTTACAAGGTGAACGGCCAATGGCGGCTGACAACAAGACACTGGGTAACTTCCAGTTGAGTGATATTCCAGCTGCACCGCGTGGTATCCCACAGATTCAAGTAACGTTCGATATCGACAAAAACGGGATCGTTAACGTTTCCGCTAAAGATATGGGCACTAACAAGGAACAAAAGATTACCATCAAGAGTAACTCTGGTTTATCCGATGATGAAATTGAACGGATGAAGAAAGAGGCCGAAGAAAACGCCGATGCTGATAAGAAGCGTAAAGATGACGCTGATTTGAAGAATGAAGTCGACCAGTTGTTGTTCCAAGTTGATAAGACTTTGGGCGAACTCAAGGGTAAAGTATCCGATGACGAAGTTAAGAAGGCCACGGATGCTCGTGATGCTTTGAAGAAGGCTCAGTCTGACAATAATGTCGAAGAAATGAAGACGAAGAAGGACGAACTGAACAAGATCGTGCAGGACTTGACGGTTAAGTTATATCAGCAAAATGCTGCGTCCGGTCAAGCTGCTGATGGCTCTGCTGCCGGTAGTGATGGCAGTCAGGCTGGTTCAGCTGACGGTGACGGGAAGACAGTTGATGGTGACTTCAAGGAAGTTAACCCCGACGATGATAAGAAGTAAACATTTCGCATAAGTTAGCGACACTAGAGTCAAAGGCGCACGCGCATCTTTGACTCTTTGTGTATGTGCAGATCGATTTCTGTGGTAAACTTACGCAATACTAAAGAAAAGGCATAGGTTAGCACACATTGCGTCAATAATGATTGCGGATGCACACTAACCTTAATTGGGGGTTCACACATGTCTCAAGGAAGAGACCCGTATGACGTACTTGGCGTGAGTCGAGATGCGTCACAGGATGAGATAAAAAAAGCATTTCGTAAACTTTCAAAAAAGTATCATCCGGACTTAAACAAAGCCCCAGATGCTGAAGAGAAGTTCAAGGAAGTTGCAGATGCATACGAAAAAGTTGGCGATCCTCAAAAACGTCAACAGTTTGACCAATATGGTGACGCTGGCCAGCAGTTTGGCGGCGGCCAAAGTGGTTTTGGTGGTCAAGGCTTCGGCGGCTTCAGTGGCGGCGGTTTTGATGACATCTTCAGCCAAATGTTTGGCGGTGGTGGTGCCTCACGTCGTAATCCAAATGCGCCACAACAGGGACAAGATCTTCAGTATTCGATGTCGTTAAAGTTTGAAGAAGCGATTTTCGGTAAAACAACGACCATTAAATACGATCGTGAAGAAGTGTGTCATACCTGTGGTGGTAGCGGGGCTAAACCGGGAACATCACCGGTGACCTGTCATAAATGTGGCGGGACGGGCTATGTTGAAACTGTCCGTAACACACCACTTGGTCAGATGCGTTCACAACAGGTTTGTGATGTTTGTGGCGGTACAGGTAAGGAAATTAAAGAAAAGTGCCCAACTTGTCATGGTGCCGGTCACACAACTGAAAATCACGAAATTGAAGTTAAGGTCCCTGCTGGTGTTGATGACGGTCAACAGATGCGTCTTCAAGGTCAAGGTGAAGCGGGAACAAATGGCGGACCATACGGTGATCTGTACATTGTCTTTACTGTTCGTCCAAGCAAGGATTTTCAACGCGATGGTGCCGATATTTACTTCAGCCAGCCGTTAACGTTTGCACAAGCAGCGTTAGGCGATGAAATTGAAGTGAAGACTGTTCACGGTAACGTTAACCTTAAGATTCCTGCCGGAACGCAAACTGGAACTAGTTTCAGATTGCGTGGTAAAGGTGCACCTCATTTACGTGGCAACGGTAACGGTGATCAGCGTGTGACAGTTACGGTACAGACGCCTAAGGGCTTAAATAAGGCTCAAAAAGAGGCGCTGAAGGCGTTTGCCAAGGCTAGTGGTGAAGATATACCAAACGGTCATGGTGGCTTGTTTGGACGCCACTGAGATTGGTTATTACATTTGAGTGCATAGAAGAGTCTCATTCCAAATTCGGAATGGGACTTTTCTGCATTTGTATGCGCATACGAGTTTTGCAACGTGATAATTTTAAATGTGATTAAAATTGACCGACCATTTGTTCGATATAAATTGTCGCGTACGCCATTCATTGCTATAATAGATGTTTAGAGATTGGCAACAAGAAGAAGGTAACGCTAACAAAACCGAAGTTTAGCTTCGTGAGTTACAGGAAGGAAACGTGCATGGATCTTACAGAAATGCAGGAGCGTCAGCGACACATTCGCAATTTTTCAATTGTGGCCCATATTGATCATGGTAAGTCGACATTGGCTGATCGAATTTTAGAATTGACGGATACTGTGTCGAAACGTGAAATGCAAAATCAGGTGCTTGATGATATGCCTCTGGAACGCGAACGAGGCATCACCATTAAGTTAAACGCGGTTGAATTACATTATCATGCTAAAGATGGCGAAACGTACATTTTCCATTTAATCGACACTCCAGGGCACGTGGATTTTTCGTATGAAGTTTCACGGTCACTGGCTGCTTGCGAGGGTGCTCTGCTGGTTGTGGACGCTGCACAGGGTGTAGAAGCTCAAACCTTGGCAAACACGTACTTGGCGTTAGACAATAACCTGGAGATCCTGCCAGTTATTAATAAAATTGATTTGCCCTCAGCACAGCCTGAAGTCGTGCGTGAAGAAATTGAAGAAGACATTGGCATTGACGCGTCCAACGCCGTCTTAGCCAGCGCCAAAAGCGGGATTGGCATCACCGATATTCTTGAGCAAATCGTGCACCAAGTTCCGGCGCCAACCGGTGATTTGTCGAAGCCACTTAAGGCGTTGATTTTTGACTCCATTTATGATGATTACCGCGGTGTTGTACTAAGTTTGAGAGTGATGGAAGGGTCCGTTAAACCTGGTGATCATATTAAATTAATGAACTCCGGTACGGACTATGAAGTGACAGAAGTTGGTGTCAATTCACCCAAACCCATTAAACGTGACATTCTGATGGCCGGTGACGTTGGTTACATTACGGCCTCGATTAAGGATATTGCCGACACACGGGTTGGGGACACGGTGACAAACGCTGATAATCCAACCGAGACTGCTTTGCCAGGCTATCGCAAGATGAACCCGATGGTCTACGCTGGATTATATCCAACTGATAATGGAAAATATAATGATTTACGTGAAGCCTTGGAGAAGCTGCAACTCAATGATGCAGCGTTGACGTTTGACCCAGAAAAGTCTCAGGCCTTAGGCTCAGGATTTCGTTGTGGTTTTCTGGGAATGCTTCACATGGACGTTGTTCAAGAACGTTTGGAGCGGGAATTTAATCTTGATCTGATTACAACGGCACCTTCAGTAACGTATCATGTGGACATGACTGATGGCGAGCAAGTGATTGTGGAAAATCCATCTGAAATGCCTGATCCGGCCGGTATTAAAGCCATTAATGAGCCGTACGTTAAGGCCACAATTATGGTCCCTAATGACTATGTTGGTGCTGTGATGGAATTGTGTCAGCGCAAACGTGGTGATTTTGACACGATGGCTTACCTTGATGATCATAGGGTAAACGTGATATACTACATGCCATTATCCGAGATTATCTTTGACTTTTTTGATCGATTGAAGAGTAGCACGCGTGGATATGCGTCATTAGATTACGAGCTTGATGAGTATCGTCCTGGTGATTTGGTTAAAATTGATATTTTATTGAACGGTGATAAAGTTGATGCTTTGAGTTTTATTGTAGCGCGTGAATTTGCTGCTAATCGGGGACGAACGATCGTTGGCCGACTAAAAACAATCATTCCACGACAAAACTTTGAAATTCCCGTTCAGGCCGCCATCGGTTCTAAGGTGGTTGCTCGCTCTGATATCAAGGCCTACCGTAAGGATGTCACGGCGCACTTGTATGGTGGTGACCGAACCCGGCGGATGAAGCTACTTGAGAAGCAAAAGGTTGGTAAGAAACGGATGAAGGCTGTCGGAGTCGTTGATGTCCCTCAGGAAGCCTTTATGGCAGTTCTTCAGACAGATGAAGAAGAAAGCCATAAGACAAAGTAATTGCTCGTTTGCCATTGACTATTGGTGAATTAATGAGCAAAATAAGAAAGACAAATTGGAGGTGAGCGTGTGTTAGCACGGACCAAAACGTTTTTGAAAGCAAGTCAGTTTAAATACGAGAAGACGTACATTCGGCCGATGATGGTGCCACAACACGTGTACGTCCTCCGCTTTGGTAAGAAGAAGCTCAACAACCGTTTGATTGCAAAGTACAGTCATAGCTGGACTGGGCGGTTAAAGATTGACGAAATTGATCTGCGTCTTCACGGACAACATAATCCGCGGGTTTTCCAAAATGAAAACGAATTGTTGGATTATTTAGCCAGTCATATCTTAACGGATGATGGTCGCGCACGCTATGCACGTGTCCGTAAAGCGGCTGAACGTGAACACGTGAGTGAATAGCACTGAGCTAATGAATGAGGTTGTTGATTCGAAACATTCAGCTAAAAGTTCATATTAACGCTTCAAAATAGTCTTACATCTTGTCACATGACTGGGTGTGAGATTTTTTTGATGGGCCAGCATTTTAATCTTAGCTTCAAACGTGCTGGGATGGTATTTTTAACAGAAATTTGGGACAATGAGATTAATTAAGAATAACGGAGGCAAACGTTGATGAAGGTAATTGAATCTTTTGGGACCACGTCACTGGACGAACATGCAGCGATGGTTGACGCCACGCGGCCAACGCCTGTTGTGAACGCACATGATTTGCGGGTAGCGATTAAGGCCGTTTCTGTAAACCCTGTTGATACAAAACTGCGTCAGTCGCTAACGACGCAGACAATTGGCAAAATTCTTGGCTATGATGCTGTTGGTCAAGTGCTGGAAATTGGTTCACAAGTGACTGACTTTAAAGTTGGCGATCGGGTGTACTACGCTGGAACAACGGGGCGTGATGGGGCCAATGCCGCTGAACAGGCTGTTGATTCACGGTTAGTGGCACACGCGCCGAAAAGTTTAACTGATACACAAGCGGCCGCATTGCCGTTAACGGCATTAACTGCGGGCGAAGTCTTGTTTACTAAAATGGGCTTTGACATGGCCGCAAATGGTAATGCAGGTCAACAATTATTGATTATCAACGGGGCCGGTGGTGTCGGTTCAATTGCGATTCAGCTGGCGCGTTGGAGCGGCCTTACCGTCACGGCGACGGCTTCACGTCAAGAGACGCGCGCGTGGGTCGCCAAAATGGGGGCGCACCACATCATTAATCACCGTGAAGCGCTATTGCCGCAAGTTCAGGGATTGGGCGTTGACTATTTTGATGGTATCCTCATTTTGCATTCAACGGATCACTACTTTGAAACGGCTGCTAAGCTTGTTAAACCATTTGGACACGTGGCTTCCATCGTTGAAAATCAGCAACCGTTGCCAATGGGATTGCTCAAGAATAAGGCTGCCAGTTTTGATTGGGAGTACATGTTTGCCAAAAGCGATTACCAGGTCGATTTGGCCAGCCAGGGTCAATTACTTGAACGGATTAGTCAACTCGTTGACGAGCACGCCATTGAAACGACGCTGACAACGACGATTGATTCAGGCATTAATGCCGATAATTTGCGAGCGGCCCATCGGTTAGTCGAAGAAAATAAGATGGTCGGTAAAGTTGTTGTCACTGGTCCTTTTAATGGTGAATAAACTGGATCACGTTTGAAATTTTGCCAAGTTAGCTTTAATTGAAGGAGTAGTGGAGACGTGAAGTGGACAGAAGTAAATGTAACGACAACTAATGAGGCCGTCGAGGCGGTCAGCAACATTTTAATGGACGCTGGCGCTTCAGGCACTAAAATTGATGATGCTGCAGACTTTGCCGCACTACAGCCTGAATTTCCTGGAGAGCTGTTAGTAAAAGCAGATTTGCCTCATGTCGCACACGGTGCTGTGGTGACGGCTTATTATCCGGAGACAGTCGCATTAGCGGAAATTATCCCGATTATCAAAGCTCGTTTTTCAAAATTAGCCGATTTTGGTTTGGATGCCGGGGATACAAACATTGTTCAAAGACCAGTGGCCGAGGCCGACTGGTCAACAGTTTGGAAAAAATATTATCATCCAGTTCGCGTGACCCGCTATTTAACAGTGGTCCCTAGTTGGGAAGATTATCAACCGGCGGATTCAATGGAGAAAACGTTAATTTTAGATCCAGGTATGGCCTTTGGTACAGGTACCCATCCAACAACAGCGCTGATGCTACAGGCATTGGAACTGACTATTCGCGGTGGCGAAACCGTGTTAGATGTTGGCACGGGTTCAGGTGTGTTATCGATTGCGGCCAAGCAGCTCGGTGCCGGTCCGGTGCTTGCGTATGATGTGGACCAAATTGCGGTCGATGCTGCCAAAATGAATTTAGATCTCAATCCCGTTGCTGCAGACGTCCAAGTGAGCGCAAATGACTTGCTGAAAGGAATTACACAACACGCCGATATTATTGTGGCTAATATTTTAGCAGATATTATTGTCCCGTTAATTCCGCAAGCATGGCCATTATTGCCAGAAGACGGTTTATTTCTGATGAGTGGCATTATTGCCGATAAATATTCGCTGGTTGTGACACATCTGCAGCAAACAGGATTTCGTATTGTTGAAACGTTGCGTCGTGGTGACTGGTACGGAATCATTGCAAAGAAGCCGGGGGCAAATGACTAATGCAACATTATTTTTTACCGGCCGACTGGCAAGAAACAACACAGTTTCAGCTGGACGCG
>DMZB01000131.1 GCA_003482405.1 Lactobacillus sp.
GTTGTTTGATATGCAACGGATCGACCGCAAACAAAAGCTGGGCGATGTGGTCGACTGGGATGTTACGAACACTAACGACATGGGTAGCGGCATGATTCACCCGTTCCACATGCACGGTTGTCACTTCCTTGTCCTGTCACGCAACGGTAAGGCCCCATATCCAAACGAACATGGTTATAAAGATGTGGTGGGTGTCAACGCCGGCGAAACGGTTCGAATTCGGGTACTGTTCGATGTACCGGGTGTCTTCATGTATCATTGCCACATTTTGGAACACGAAGATACTGGGATGATGGCTCAAATCGAAGCTTACGATCCAGATCATCCACAGACGTTCCACTTGCTGAGCATGGATGACGTTAACAACCGGACGAACCAAAATTAATTGATTAAAACGAACTTAATCGTTGGCTACTACGAGCGGCGCCTAGATGAAATCTGACGCCGTTTTTATGTGAGTCGACAAACACATAGAGAGAAAGTGGCATTTATGAGTGAGAAAGAGACAATTCGCAGTGTCGATAATCAGGGACGTCCCTATAATCGACTCTGGTTTATCATCACGTTGTTAACCGGGACGTTCAGCATGTCGATCAGCCAGTCATCGTTATCAACGGCCTACCCGACGCTAATGCGGACGTTTAATATTGGTGCACCGCAAGTTCAGTGGATGACGACGGGGTTTATGTTGGTGATGAGTGTCATGATTCCGGTCAGCCCGTGGTTACTGAATAACGTGAAATTTACGACGCTATTTCGGTGGGTGACCGCCATGTTTGCACTTGGCACACTATTATGTATGACGGCGACCAATTATCCGGTATTATTGATTGGTCGTTTGATTGAAGCACTGGGTGTCGGCATCATCTTTCCATCGTTTCAAACGGTGTTGTTGACCATCACGCCTGAGAATCGCCGTGGCGCTACGATGGGGACCGCCGGATTGATTATGGGGTCAGCATTGGCGACTGGACCAATTGTTTCTGGGATTGTGTTATCGTTTGCCAGCTGGCGTGGATTGTTCGTGCTGTTCTTCGTGCTGGTTACGGCCGTATTTATTTTATCCTTTTGGACGATTAAAGATGTTATGCCGGTCAATCGGTCAACGATGGACTGGTTATCGATTATTTATTCATTGGGATTCATTGGTGTTCTATATGTCCTCAATCAAATTGGGGTGAAGGGTGCCAATTGGTGGCTGACGGCGTTACTGATTATCAGTATTCTGGCATTGATCGGTTTTTGTTATCGTCAGTTGCACCGCGACCAACCACTGTTGGAACTACGGGTTTTTCACAGTCGTTTATTCACAACAGGCGTGTTACTCACAGGGGCATCTTACATTGCATTAATTGTGACGACCATTGTGTTACCGCTGTATTATCAAAACGTACTGGGTTTATCGGCATTGTTTTCCGGCCTGTCACTGGTGCCAGCGGCGGTTGGACTTAGTTTGTTGAACCCCCTGTCAGGTCACCTGATGGACCGCGTGGGGCCGAGAAACGTGGTCTTCACGGGGATGATTTTGATTGTGTTAGGTTTCGGTTACTTGACGATTTTCGCCCGGCATTTAAATGTGGTCAGCTTGATTCTGGCTTCAATTGTGACGGAAGGCGGCAATGCGTTTGTCATGATGCCTGCTGTGACGTTAGGTGCCAATTCATTGCCGGATAAACTGATTTCGCACGGGACGGCTGTCACGACCACTGCCCGCCAAATTTTGGGTTCGGCCGGGGTGGCTGCTGCGACGATTATTCTGACACGGGTGACTGATGCACGTAAGGCTGCAGAAGGACTACATCAGGCGACATTGAGCGGCTATCAGATGACTTTTCTGACCTTTTTGATTATTGGAATTTTAGGGTTGGCGCTAACCTTTACGCTGCCACGAGGTAAACAGGAAGTAACTAAATAAGGTAGTGGTTTACAAAAAATCGTCGTTCACAATTTAATGTGAGCGACGATTTTTCAATTTGATTATTATTTTGCATCTGGCGTTAATCCCAGTTTGCGCTGACAATCTGGGCAATAGCCGTAAAGTTCAATGTGGTCTTCAGTGATCATGTAGCCGGCCTGTTTGATGGCTGCACTTTCCAGATTAGCGAAATCATCATAGAAAATATCGGTAATCTTACCACAGTTTTGACAAACAGCATGAAAGTGCGGACGACCAAAGTAATCATAGTGTGTCCCGGCATCACCGTTTTCCAATTCGATGACAATGCCTGTGTCGACCAGTGTATTTAGCGTGTTATAAATCGTTGCCAAGCCAAGTCCTTGGTGAACGGGTTTTAGTTCGTCAAATATGGTGCCGACGTCAGGATGATTATGGTGTGTCATGAGGTAGTGGAGCACGATTTGTCGTTGGGGGGTAACCCGCAAATGCTTGTCCTTTAAAACTTTTACCGCTGCTTCATCAATAACCTGTGCCATAGGCAACTCCTTTCTTAGATTAGTTCTAACCTAATATTAAAACACTTTTCTATCTAAATACCAATCAGATGAATTGTCAAGGGAATATCTAACAAACGATGTACATGTAATTATGGCGATAAGACGTTTGAAAAATATGAACGGTTTTTTAAAACATCTGTGACTAGAAATGAGTGTGAAATAAAATTTGTTATTTATAGTTGATGATTCTTTTTTGATGCTATATTGAATGCAAACTTATATTTGATATGTCGAATAGGTAAATCTAAAACTGAAATTAGCGAAGGAGCAGTATAAAGTGGGCAAAACAGACAGTTTGACACGTTTCAAGGTTGCTCTGGCAACACTTTTAGCTACACGTTCACTCACACAGGTGACTGTACAAGACTTAGTGCGCAAAGCTGGCGTTGACCGTTCAACTTTTTATCGTCACTTTCTAAACTTTGAGGACTTTCTTAGCTGGTTGGAAAACGACATGTTGACGGAAATTACGCAACAAGTCGAACATGATGACAATGATTCGCTTGATTTCACTAAATTTTATATTTACGCCGCTAATCATCAAGTCGTGTTGAAGGCTTTTTTAGAAAACAAAAGAATACCTGACCTCACTAATAGACTGAAAGACATAGTTGCTAAAAAATATCATCAGTTATTATTAACGCAAACGTCGTCGATTCCACCAGCAATTCAGGCTGAATTCTTAATTGGAGGACATATTGCGTTAATCACTTGGTGGCTGCAGCAAAAGAATCCACCATGTGCGCAGACAATGGCCATTTATCACCGGCAATTAAGCCAACCACGGTAATTGCAACACATTTCGTCGAATCTGTTGTTTGTTAAGGCAGCATTTACTTGTAAGCTACTGACATCAACGAAAGGATTTGATAAAAATGTTTGTAAAAACGAATGATGCAACGCAGTTATATGTAAATCAAAACGGGCAGGGACCAATCTTGATTTTAGTGCCTGGTGCAAACGGAACGGGTGACATTTTTGATCAAACGGTCCACTTCTTAAAAGAAAACTTCACGGTGATTACTTATGATCGACGTGGTTACGGTCAAACAATTCCGGGTGTGCCACTTCCTGAAGAGGCAAAGGATCCCAATAGCAGTCTTCGAATTAAGGCTGATGTCGCTGATGTTTTAACCTTGGCGAATACCTTTAGTCCTTCAACCCCAGTTTACCTTATGGGAACATCTTCTGGATCGATTGTGGCCGCCGAAGCATTCGCCAGCGCACCAACCCGTTTTGCCAAAGTTGCCATTCATGAATGCCCGGTAACGACTGTACTTGACGATGACGGTGCATTTGCAAATACGACCAATAACTTAGTTCAACGAACATTAAAAGGTGACTTTTCTGCCGTTACTGATTTATTTAGCCAGATGCATATTCAACCGTTGGATGCGCAGATGATGGGATTAGCGGCGGGTTCTCATCCGGACAAAGAAAAAATGAAGCCAATGTGCTTTTGGTTACAATATGAGTCTGCTCAATATACGAATCAAATTATTGATTGGCAAATTCTTGCTGATCATCGTGACCAAGTACTCTTATTGAATGGGACAGATTCTGTTGGTTTTCTGCCACAAAAGATTAATCAAGCAATTGGTCAGAAAATTAATGTCAAAATTACAATGATTCCTGGCGGACATTTAGGTTATGCTCAAAAGCCGCAGAGGTTTGCGGATAAATTAGCTGAGAGTTTGTTTGTCCGTGAGTCCGACCACTGACCGCTAACTTCACCATGTTAAGGCATAACAACAAATGGCGCCGATAATCCGAATTCGAAAATTCAGATTATCGGCGCCATTTTTAAGGGACTTAGGTTTTTGTATAGGCAAATTCTATAATTAATTCGAACAAAAAACTCAAAGTGATTGCTTACAATGGTAGTGGTCGAATACCAACATTGTGAGGAGAATTACTTTGAGCTTTTCTATTTTAACATCTTTTGAACGTGTCGCGCTTGCCCAACTTGTCACCCAACACATGACCTTGACGGCAATGG